>JBCCAW010000489.1:0-4648 GCA_039814655.1 Myxococcota bacterium
TCTCGGCTGGGTAGAGGTCTTCGAGCAGGGCGATGCGTCCCGTCTTCTCCACGTCGAGCGTCGCCGCTGGCTCGCCGGGGGCGACGTGATCCGCTACTGCGAGCAACTGCGGCGCTTCGGCGAAGGCGAGCTCGCCGTGGCGCTCGCGCGCACGACCCTCGCGCGCCTGCCGCCCGTCGAGCCGCCGCTCCAGGAGCGGCTGGGCGCCTTTCTCACCGCAGCCGTGCCCATGCCCGGCTCCTGGCGACGCGCCATCGACGCGCTTCGCCGCGAACCGTCCCGGGAGGCCATGAAGGCGCTCTTGCGCTTCACGCCCCCGGAGCGCCGGGCGGCGCAGCTCCGGCTCGTGCTCGAGGCCCTCGAGGACGCCGGGGTGTCCGCAGACGAGCGGTTCGTGCTCGCCGCCGTGGCCGGGCCCGGTGAGGAAGCGACGCTCCTCGCCGAGAGCGGCTTCGTGGCGCCCGCGACCATCGAAGCCGAAGCACACACGGACGCCGCCTGCTGGCTTGGCTTGGCGGCTCGGGCGGCCTGCGTTCGCGGCGACCGTTTGGGCACGGTTCGGCTCCTGAGGAAGGCGCCGAGCCTGCGGCCCGGTGACCTGGCCTTCGTGGCGGATCATGCGGACCGGGAGCTCCACCGCATGCTGCAGCGCGCCGGCCTCTCCCTGCCCTGACGCGCTCCGCCGAAGGCTCTCTTCTGCGCGCCGGCCTGGGCGCGGGAGCTTTCGTGTCTAGGAGAGGCATCGGCCCGAGGGGTTGGGCCCGGCCGCCGAGCGCGGCGCGAAGGACCCAGGGCCGCGGGCCCCGGGGAGAGGACGGCGTGCATGCGGACGGCATTGGTCACGGGCGGAACCCGAGGCATTGGCGAAGCCATCGCCATCGCGCTGAAGGACGCGGGCTACCAGGTGGCCGCGAACTACGCGGGCAACGAGGAGCGGGCCGCGGCGTTCAGCGACCGAACGGGCATTCGGACCTTCAAGTTCGACGTGTCCGACTACGACCAGGTGAAGAGCGGGGTGCGGGTCATCGAGGCGGAGCTCGGTCCCATCGACGTGTTGGTGAACAACGCCGGCATCACCCGCGACGGCACCATGCACCGCATGGACTGCGAGCAGTGGCAGCAGGTGCTCGACACGAACCTCGGGGGCTGCTTCCACTGCCCCCGAGCGGTCATCGAAGGCATGCGCGAGCGCAGCTTCGGCCGCATCGTGAACATCGGGTCCATCAACGGCCAGGCCGGCCAGTACGGGCAGGTGAACTACGCCGCGGCCAAGTCCGGCATCCACGGCTTCACCAAGGCCCTCGCGCAGGAGGGCGCGCGCAACGGCATCACCGTGAACGCCATTGCCCCGGGGTACATCGACACGGACATGGTCCGCGCGGTGCCCGAAAAGGTGCTCCAGAAGATCGTAGCGAAGGTGCCCGTCGGCCGCCTCGGCCAGCCGGAGGAGATCGCCCGCGGCGTGCTCTTCCTGGTCGGCGACGGCGCCGGCTTCATCACGGGCTCGACGCTGTCCATCAACGGCGGCCAGCACATGTACTGAGCGGGCGCCGGCCGCTCCCCATGGCATGAGCGGCGACTCCTTCGTGAAGGGCCTGGCGCCCTGGCCGCTCCGCGGAGGCCGCCGCGCGGAGGCCGCCGCGCGGAGGCCGCCGCACAGGCGCTGCGGCGAGCCGGGCGGATGCGCCGTCGCTACCGTCCGTAGGTGCCCACCAGCCGTCCGTACGCGAGCGTGTGGCTGCGGAGCGCGAAGCGAACGAGGGCACCGGTCGCGCCTTCGGGAAGCTCGAGGCGCGCGTCGAGGGCGTAGACGCTGAAGACGTAGCGATGCTCGGGTCCGGGCGGTGGGCAGGGTCCCCCATAGCCGCTCGCCCCGTAATCCGTGTGGTGCTCACGGGCACCGGTGGGGAGCGGCGCGCCGCCCCCGAGGCTCGTCGTCTCCGCCGGAAGGTCCGTCACGACCCAGTGAAAGAAGCCGACCCCCGTCGGCGCGTCGGGGTCGTGCACGACGAGCGCGTAGGCCTGCGTCTCCGCAGGCGCGCCGGACCACGCCAAGCGTGGGGCGACGTTGTCGCCGGTGCAGCCGAAGCCCGCGAACTCCTGGGCGCGGTCCATGGAGCCGCCGGGCTCGAAGTCGGTGCTGGTGACCGTGAGCGAGGCCGGGGCGCTCGGCGCGTCCTGGAGCGGCGGGTCTCCCGTGTTCGCGGCCGTGGAGGGGATCGCGCCGCCGGTTGCGGCGCCGCCGCAGGCGAGCAGCAGGGCGCAGGAGGCGGTGAGGCGTAGGTGGTAAGGACGGTATCGTGTCGTCATCGTGTGGAGAGCATGCCTGCCTGGCTCTCCAGCGGCTGGGGCGCAGCGCTCAAAAACCATGCAAAAAAGCCCAGCCCAAGCGGTGGCGCGCCTCACCGTTCCCGATGACCTCGCCACCGGGGACGAACGATCCCTTCGTTCCGACGCCGGGACGCTCGCGGCGTACCGACGCCTCGGCGGCTCGCCTCGCTTTCGCGTGTTCGTCCGGCAAACGACCTTCGTGTTCGTTCGGCGCGGCGTGAAGCGGCTCCACGGCCATGCGGAATGCTGGGAGGCCCCGAGAGGTCGCTTCGTGGTGATGCTGCCGGGCACGCACGTCATGAGCGAGACCGTCGACGGCGGTGGCGCCTACGAGAGCACCGTCGCGTCCTTCTCCCCGCGCTTCCTCCGCGATCTCCACGAGCGACGTCCTGGATGGTTCCCGGGGATGCGCCGGAGCGCGCGTCCCGGCGTCGGCGTCTTCGATGCGACGCCGCATCTCACGGACGTGGTCACCGGTCTGCCGCAAAGCGTACGTCGGGCTACCACGCCCGACGTGGTCGGCCTGAAGCTCGCCGAGCTCTGCCTCTGCCTTCGCGACACGGACGCGGCCGGGATGATCGCCGAGGCCCTTCACCGCGCGGGCCTGGCCGGCGATGGCAAGCTGCAGGCCGTGGTCGAGCGCCACCGACTGGAGCCCCTCTCCCTCCCGCAGATGGCCACGCTCGCGGGCCGCAGCCTGTCCGCCTTCAAGCGCGATTTTCAGCGCGTCTACGGGGAGCCGCCCGGGCGCTGGCTTCGCCGCGCTCGCCTCGAGCACGCCCGGATGGTCCTCGAGTCCACGGACACCACGGTTACCGAGCTGGGCCTCGAGAGCGGCTTCGCGGACGTGTCGAGCTTCATTCGGGCCTTCCGCCAGCAGCACGGAGCGACCCCGAAGCAGCTCCAGCGCGCGAGTCGACACGGCCCGCCGCCCTCGCGAGCCCCGGGCGAGGTTCGTCGAGGGTCGGGGTGACCTCCGTGCCTCGGGTGCGCGCCATGGCATCAGCGGGAACCCTCCAGCCCATCGCCCGCCGCACCGGGGCTGGGCGCGGACGCCGCTTCGCGCTTTGCTAACCTGCGGGCAATGAGCGACGAGGGCGAGGCACCGCAGTACCGGCACGACCCGCTGTCCGACGCCTGGCGCATCGTCGCGCCAGCTCGGCGGGGGGTTCCGCTCGACGCGCGCCGCGCCGAAGAGGCGGTGCTCCCGGCGCCGGCCGGGCGCTGCCCCTTCTGCCCCGGAAGCGAGAAGGACACGGAAGAGACGACCTGGCAGGACCCGGCCACGGGTCCCTGGCAGGTGCGCGTCGTCGCGAACAAGTACCCGGTGCTTCGCGCGACGGGCTTGGACGTGCCGCAGGTGGGAGGAGGGCACGCGCGCCCGGGCGCAGGCCTGCATGAGGTCATCGTCGAAGGCCGGGCCCACGACGCCGACCTCGTAGATGCCGACGGGGAGCTCCTGCGCCAGGTCTTTCACGCCTACCGGGCCCGCGTTCGGGCCATCGAGGACGCACCGGGCATCCGCCACGTGAGCCTCTTTCGCAACCGCGGCCGGCGCGCGGGAAGCTCCCAGCCGCACCCGCACGCACAGGTCGTCGGCGCCACGGTGCTCGGGCCGGAGGTGCAGCGGCGTTGGGAGCGCGCCCGTGAGCACGAGCGCCGCGAGGGGCGTACGCTGCTCGCCACGGTGCTGGCTCGAGAGCTGCGCCTCGGCGACCGCATCGTGGAGACGACGGACCGTAGCGTGGCCTTCTGTCCCTTCGCGCCAGCGCACCCCTACGAGAGCTGGGTGATGCCGCGGGTCGCCGGCGGTGCCTTCGCCGCCATGGAGGACGCCGCGTTGAATGACCTGGCCGCCGTCGTTCAGCGCACGGTCCACCGAGCCCTCCGAGCGAGCGGGCGTACGGCCTACAACCTGATCTTTCGGCTCCCGCCCGCGGAGGCCCGGCACGACGCCGCCGCCTTCTGGCACGTCGAGGTTCTGCCGCGCAGTGGCCCCGTCGGCGCGCTCGAGCTCACCTCGGGCATGGCCGTCGTCTGGGTGACACCCGAGGACGCCGCGGCGCGCATGCGCGCGCTCTCTCCCTCGCCTAGCGTTGGGTCGTGACGCGTCCTTCGCTGCCCCTGCTCCTCGCCCTGCTCGCCGCGGCCTCCCCCGCCGCCGCCCAGGGCGGCGCGGAGCTTGCCCCGCCCCGCTCGGACACGGACACGGAAACGGACACGGACACGGACACGGACACGGACACGGACACGGACACGGACACGGACACGGACACGGACACGGACACGGACACGGACACGGACACGGACACGGACA
>JBCCAW010000434.1:0-5186 GCA_039814655.1 Myxococcota bacterium
CCGAAGCCGGCGTCGCGCGTGGAGGCCACGTAGCCCAGGAGCACGGCGATGACCGGGCCCGTGCATGGCGCCGCGACGACGCCGCTCACCAGACCGACGAGAAAGGCGCCCTTGTAGCCCTGGCCGCCGACGCTCGCGAGCTTGGTCTGCAGCGCGGGCGGCAGGTTCATGTTCCAGAAGCCGAACATGCTCAGCGCCATGGCCACGAAGAGCAGGGCCAGCGGTCCCATCACCCAGGGCGAGCCGTTCAGCTCGCCCATGCCCGCGCCGCTCATGGCGCTGATGACGCCGAGGGGCGTGAAGAAGGCGGCGATGCCGAGCACGAAGGCCAGGCTGAGCAGTGCGCCCTCGGCTCGGGACTTCGCCTGCCGCGCGCCGAAGACGCTCACGGTGATGGCGATCATCGGGTAGACGCAGGGCGTCAGCGCCGTGAGCAGGCCCGCTCCGAAGATCACGAGGAGCGCGAAGCCCACGTTGCCCGACTGCAGCGCGCCTTCGAACTCGCCAGCCAGGTCGCCCAGCACGTCGGCTTCGGCCGAGCTCGGGAGAGCGAAGAGCAGAGCGGCGACCGCGAGGCCGGCCACGAGGGACGGCGCGTGGTTCCGAAGGCGAGTCGTGAGCGCGTTCATCGGTCCCCGGTACGTACCACCGCGCGAAGGGTCACGCATGGGCAGCCACCGAGGGAGCGCACGCCTGCGTCGCCAGCCAACTTGGGGTTCGAGCCCCCCAATGGGACGTGCGTGGGGGGGCGCACCCCCAAGTCGCGAGGGGCCTGTGACGCGATTGGTCAATGATCTCGCATTGGTCTGTTCCTTGCTATGCGAAGCGGCATGCAGAAGAGCGGCATGCAGGAGCGGAGCGGCATGAACGGCGCACGGTGCACGGGACGGGGCCTCTTGGTGGTCCTCGTGTTGGCGCTCGCCGGTGGATGCTCGGGCGACGAGCCCGGAGGCGGCGGCGAGGGCCTCGGCAACCTCGAAGCGTTGCTCTTCGTGAAGCGAGCGTTCCTCGTGGAGCGTGACGGCGTGCTGACCGAGGACGTCACCGGCGGCAACGGCCAGACCATCGACTACACGCGCTACGTGCCGGGCGGCGGGCTCTTCGTGCTCTCGCCGCCACGCCCGAACGGGACGCTTCGCAACCTCACGGAGGAGTTCGAAGGCGTCGACATCAACGGCGTGGACGTGAGCTTCGACGGGAGCCAGGCCGTCTTCGCCATGCGCCGAGCCGGCGATGCGCACTACCACCTCTACCTGACGAACATCGACGGCTCGGTCACGCCGCGGCAGCTCACATTCGGGCCCCACGACGACGTGAAGCCGATCTTCGTGCCCGGCGACCGCATCGCCTTCGTGACCAACCAGCCGTACACGGAGATGGGCACGCGCGCGGACGAGTACAACCACGCGCGCGTGGTCGCGCAGATCGCGACCATCGGCATTGCCGGCGGCGACGCGGACCGCGTGCTCTGCTCGCAGAACCTGAGCCACACGGCGGATCCTTTCCTCCTGAGCACCGGCGAGATCGGCTACTCGCGCTGGGAGCACCTCGGGCCCGTCAACGACGTGAAGCTCTTCCGCATGAACACGGACTGCACCAACATGCAGGGCCTCGCGGGGCAGCACGGCAAGCCTTCGAACAGCCTCGTGCAGCTCCATGAGATTGCGCCCGGACGCCTCGTCGCCGTCGCCACGAGCCGCCGCGGCACGATTCAGGCCGGGTCCCTCGTGGAGATCGACGCGCGCGCCGAGGACGGTCTCGGCGACGTGGTCTTCGATGAGCAGCGCGCGCGCTTCGAGCCGCTCACGCCGCTCGTGCCCACGGGCGAAGAGAGCCCGCCGGAGGGTGCGGGCCGCTACCGGCGCCCCTTCCCGCTCGCCGACGGGCGCTTCCTCGTGTCCTGGTCCAACGGCGACGTGAACGAGCGCAACGAGCTCGCGGAGACGGCGCCGAACTTCGGCATCTATCTCTTCGACCCGGAGACCCGCGAGCGCACGCTCATCTTCGACGACCCGGACACCTGGGACCTCTACGCCATCCCCGTGCAGGTCCGGGACGTGCCGCCGGTGCGCGGCGACACCGACGGGCCCATCGACCCCTTCGATTACACGCCCACGGTGCTCGGCTCCGTGGACATCGCCCAGACCTCGCTCCCCGAGCGCGTGAGCGGAGCCCAGTTCGACGGCACGCCGCTCGGCGAGGCGCTGAACGAGGCGACGCGCGTGCGCATCATCGAGGGCTTCTCCTCGGAGATCGGCGGCGTGCGCGAGTTCGGCCTCACGCTCCACGAGGGCGCCGCCATCGTCGGTGAGGCCCGCGTCTACGAGGACGGGTCCTGGGAGGCCGAGGTGCCGGCGCGCATCCCCTATCACCTCCAGCCCCTCGACCGCTACGGCCTGGCCATCCGCAACCAGATGCTCTGGATTCAGGGCATGCCCGGCGAGAACCGGCGCTGCGGCGGCTGCCACGAGGACCGCACGGAGCAGGTGCTCCCGCGCGTGGGTACGACGACGCTGGCGCAGCAGGCGGGCCCCGAGGACTTCAACGTGGCCATCCCCGACCGGCGCGAGCTCCCCTGGGCCGGCGCCGCGAGCGGCGAGACCGTGCAGGACGTGCTCGACCGCAACTGCGTCGGCTGCCACGACGGCGGCGCGAACGACCCCTTCGCCGGGCGCAGCTACATGGTCACGGCGACGACGGAGGAGGGCGAGGAGCTCGAGTTCCAGGTGCCCTACCTGCTGCTCACGAACGAGCCCGTGGACGTCTTCTACGAGATGGACGTCGTGAGCTACCCGGCGTCGTACGTCTCGCTTCTCTACCCCTCGGCCATGATGGGGGAGGTCACGGCGACCGGTGACGTGCCGCCGGAGTGGGTGAACCCGGGCTCGGCGCGGCGCTCGCGGCTCATCGAGGTGATGAACGTCAACGCCGAGGACGACGCGAACGCCTGGGCGTGGCCGACGGCGAGCCACCCGGAGAACATCTCCGAGTTCACCGGCACGGTGACGCGCGAAGACCGGCTCCGCCTCGTCGAGATGGCAGACCTGGGCGGCCAGTACTGGTCCCGTCGCAACGTCGACGGAGAGACCAACTGGGGCGAGCTGAACTACGACTGAAGGCGCTGGACGACGTGAGAAGGAGAAACGCCATGAACAAGATCCACACGATCGCGACGGCCCTCGTCCTCGGACCGCTCCTCGGCCTGGACCCGAGCCAGGTCGCGCAGGCCCAGGGCGACGAAGAGCTCGTCGAGGTGCTGGTGCACGACCGCGCGCGCGGTGAGCTCAGCGAAGGCACCGGCGCGCCGAGCGAGGACCAGCTCATCCGGGCCATCAACGGCGCGTCCACGGAGGGCCTCATCGCGAGCCTCGAGTACGGCGAGCACGTGGAGTGCCACCGCTGCGTACCCCTCGTGGAGCGCAACCTCCTCGAGTCCGAGGACCCGGAGGTCCGTCGCATCAGCGCCTGGTGGCTCCGTCACCGGCTCTTCGCCATCGCGCAGATCTTCCACCGCATGGAGGACGTGCTCGCCAGCGACGGCGATCCCATTCGCCGGGCCCGCGCGGCGCGGGCCATCGGTGAGTTCATGCTCCCGGCGGGGCTCGCCCCGCTCCGGGCGGCCTTTGGCGCCGAAGGCGACGCGGGCGTTCGCGAGGCCATCGTCCGCGGCCTCGAGCGCCTGAACCACGTGGGCGCCAACGCCACGCTCGCGACGGCCCTCGCGGACGAAGAGGCCGCCGTCCGGCGCGCGGCGATCTTCGCCGTGAACCGCGTGAACTTCTTCCGGGACACTGACGCGCTCGTCGGCGCCCTCGCCGACGGCGATGCGCTCGTGCGCACGGAGGCCGCGCGCCTCGTCGGGCAGTTCCGGGCCGATGGCGCGGAGATGGCGCTCGCGGGCATGCTTCGGAGCGACAGCAGCCGCGACGCGCGGCAGGCCGCGGCCATCGCCCTCGGGCAGCTCGGCACGAGCGCGGCCCGGACAGCGCTCTTGGAGGCGCGCGACACGGAAGGCGAGTCCCTCGTCCTCGACGCCATCGACGTCGCGCTTCGTTTCTGAACGGCTGGCCGGAGCGCCCGCCTTGGTCCTACGCTCGCGCTGAGGCGGCGCTCCCGCCTCGCGCTACCCACATGAGGATCATCCAATGGCCGTGAGCATGGGACGACGAGGGCACGGCGTCGCCGCCTGCTGGACCCTGCTCTTCGCGACTCTGGTCGCCTGTGGTGAGCCAGACTTCACCCCCACGTCCTTCTACGACCAGCGCATCGATCCGATCGTTCGTTCGGGATGCGCGCTTCAGACGAACGGATGCCACGTGGCGAGCGCGGAAGGGGAGGCCACGGGCAACCTCGACCTCAGCTCTTACGACGCCCTCGCCCGCCGCGACGACCTTCTCCAGGCCTACGGCCCGTACCAGCGGCCGCTCTTTCTCCTGAAGGGTGGGCCGAACATCGAGGTGCCCGTCGAGACCTGGGACCCGGACCCCACGACCGGGGTCCGCATCGCTCGGGTGGCGACGGACATCCGGCACAACGCAGGCCAGCTGCTCGAAGAGGGCTCCGCGGGTTTCGCGGAGCTCAAGGCCTGGATGGACGCCGGCGCCGAGCGCACGAACGTGCCCGACGAGACGCTCGTGGCGAACCTCGGCGACTGCGTGCGAAGTGGCGGGCGCTACCCGGCGTTTCTCCCCTTCGACCCCGGCGCCGCGCCGGCGGACGCGGAGGGCTTTCGGCGCTTTCGGGACACGGTCCAGCCCGTGCTCCAGCAGTCCTGTGCGGGGTCCAGCTGCCATGGCAACGAGTTCGCCGACCTTTACCTGACCTGCGGCGACACGGAAGAGGACCTCCGCTGGAACTACGCGGTGACCCTCGCGCACGTCAGCGAGGGAGCGCCGTCGACCTCCGGGCTCCTTCGCCGGCCCCTTTCGCTCCTCCGCGGCGGGACCTTCCACGAAGGCGGCAACGTGCTCGGCTCCACGGACGACGCGCGCTACCAGGCGCTCCTCGACTGGGCCCTCGACGTGGCGAGCCGAGCGCCGGAGACGCTCCGCGACCCGGATCCGGACCCGGGCCTGCGCTTCTTCGCCAACCGCGTGCAGCCGGTGCTCGTGCGCAAGGGCTGCATGTTCCAGAACTGCCATTCGCCGACCATGTTCCACGATCTGCGGCTCCGTGGCGGGGACCAG
>JBCCAW010000200.1:0-9402 GCA_039814655.1 Myxococcota bacterium
TCTCCGGCGGGGCGTTCAACCTTTGCCCGAGCGAGGTCTGCCACCCGGTCGACGGCGCCGAGGGCGTCTGCGCCGTGCCCGCCGGTCCGAAGGTGTCCTTCCACGACTACCCAGAGGTTCCCCCGGAGGCCGTGGACGCGGGTCGCCGCATCGTGCGCGCCGGCGGCCTCGACGTGGGCGGCCTCGAATACGCCTGGGTCGACGGTGAGCCCGTCTTCTACGACGTGAACGCCAACTCGAACCTCCGCCCAGCCATCGCGGCGCTCCATGGCTTCGACCCCTTCGAGCGCGTCGTGGACTTCCTCGAGGCGCAGCTTCGCCGCTACGAAGCCCGCGCCGCGGAATAGGGTCCGAGCTCCAGGTCAGCCGGCGGGCTGCGCGTGGAGCTGCCGCGCCAGGTAGAGCGGCAGCCCGATATCGCCGATGACGTGCAGCTCGCCCTCGAGCCAGTCGATGTGGTCCTCCTCGGTCTCCTGAAGGAGCACCTCCAGCAGGAGCCGCGTGCCCGGGTCCTTCTCCGCGTCGCAGGTCGTGATGCCGGCGCGGAGCTTGGTCGCCACCTCGAGCTCGTACTCGAGGCTCATCTTCAGCATGTCGTCGACACCCTTCGGGTACGTGACCGGGAGCCGCGTGGCGACGTCCGGCTGGCCCTCGAGGAAGACGATGCGGTCGATCTGCTTTTCGGCGTGCTGCCGCTCGTGCTCCGCCTCGTGCTGGAACATGGCCGCGAGCCGGTGGTAGCCACGGTCCGTGAGCTCACGGGCGCAGAAAAGGTAAAGGTCCGACGCCGTCAGGTCGGCGACGAGTAGCTCGTTGAGGAGCGCGATGACGGCCGGGGAGCCCTGCATGCTGCGCTCGTTAGCAGGGGCCGGCCCCGCGGCGCAATGACGGCGAACGGGCCCGGGGACTATTCCGCCGCGGCCTCTGGCGCCGAGCCCACGGCCGCGAGCCAGGCCGGCAAGGCCGCCAGCGCCCGTTCGGCCTTGGCCTCGCGTCGCTCGCGCTTGCCGAGCTTTCGCCGCTTGCCCTTCGCCGTCGTCACGAAGGGTGATTCCAAGGGAGGAAACATGGACCACACGACGTTCGAAGGCTGAAAATCGTCGCGCGGCGTCCGAAGATGGCCCCTCAGTGCCCCGAGCGCCGTCTCCGGCGGTGGAGCGGGGACGTGCCTCGCCTGCGTGAGCTCCGTGCCGAGCGTCGCGCCGAGCACGAGGCCCAGCGCCGCGCTCTCGACGTAGCCCTCCACGCCGCTGACCTGCCCCGCGAGGAACACGCTCGGATCAGCGCGCAGCGCGAGCCGGTCGTCGAGCACCTCCGGGCTCCGGACGAAGGTGTTGCGGTGCACGGAGCCGTAGCGCTGGATCTCCACGTTTTCGAGGCCGGGGATCAGACGAAAGACGCGCTTCTGTTCCGGCCACTTCATCCGGCTCTGAAAGCCGACGAGGTTGTAGGCCGTCCCGGCGGCGTCTTCCTGGCGAAGCTGCACGACGGCGAAAGGTCGCTGGCCGGTCCGCGGATCAGTCAGCCCCACGGGCTTGAGCGGCCCGTAGGCGAGCGTGAGCCGGCCGCGCTCGGCCATGACCTCGAGGGGCAGGCACCCTTCGAAGTAGCGAGGCTCCTCGAAGTCCTTGGGTGCCACCTTCTCCGCGGCGAGCACGGCCGCCAGAAAGTCGTCGTACTGCGCCTCGTCCATGGGGCAGTTGCCGTAGGCCGCGTCCCCGCCCTTGTCGTAGCGACTCGCCTTGAAGGCAACGCTCCAGTCGACGCTCTCGGCGGTGACGACGGGCGCGATGGCGTCGTAGTAGGCGAGGCGCCCCTGCCCCACCACGCGCTCGAGGTCGCCGGCGAGGTCGTCGCCGGTGAGCGGCCCCGTCGCGAGCACCACGGGAGACTCGGGCGTGGGCTCGAGCGCGGCGATGGACCGAACCTCCTGCGCCAGCACCTCGATGTGCGGGTGCCCATGAAGCGCCTCCGTCACGGCCTCGCCGAAGCGCACGCGGTCTACGGCAAAGGCCCCGCCCGCTGGCACCTGGGTCTCGGCACCGAGACGCATCACCAGGCTGCCGGCCCGGCGCATCTCTTCTTTCAAGAGACCGACGGCGTTGACGAGAGCGGCGCCGCGAAAGGAGTTCGAGCAGACGAGCTCGGCGAAGAAATCGTGCTGCTGCGCCGGCGTCCGTCGAGCAGGCTTTTGCTCGATGAGGCGCACGCGGACGCCGCGCTCCGCGAGTTGCCATGCGCACTCGCTTCCGGCCAGTCCGGCGCCGACCACGGTGACCCTTGACGTCATCGCTCCAGGATGAGGCCGGAGCGGAGCCGAGACCAGCCGGCCCGTCACCGCACGGCGGTCCAGAGGCCGTCGCGTTCATCCGCGAGGCCGAGGAGCAAGAGCTGCAAGAGCGCGCGCTGCACGAAGGCCACCTCGACGCCGAGGCGCTCCGCGACGTCGTCGACGTGCTGGGGCGTGGCACCGAGCGCGCGGTGGACGGAACGCAGTGCCGCCGGCGCGCTTCGGCGCGCGGCCGGCGCCTCCGCCGCCGCCGAAGGGCTCCGACCCAGGACGCGAAGCACGTCACCGGGCGCAAGGCAGGCCGCCGCGTGGCCTTCCCGGAGCAGGGCGTTCCCCCCGGCCGCGCGCGCGTCCCAGGGTGCACCGGGCGCAACCATGAGCGGCCGGTCGAGCTTCCGCGCCCAGCGAGCCGTGACGAGGGCGCCGCTCCGCGCCGGCGCCTGAATGACCACCACCACGTCGGCGAGGGCGGCGATGAGGCGGTTTCGGGCCACGAAGCAGCCCTTCTGCGGCGGCGCATCCTCGACCTCGCTCAGGAGCGCCCCGCGTTCCGCCAAGGCCACGAAGAGGCCGGCGTGCTCCGGCGGGTAGGCGCAGCGGAGCCCCGTCGCCAGCACGGCGAGGGACGCCCCCCGCCGGGAACTACGCAGCGCGCCCCGGTGCGCCGCCGCGTCGATTCCCCGGGCCCCGCCGCTCACCACGCAGATGCCCTGCGCAGCCAGCTCGGCGGCGAGACGCTCGGCGAAGCGCAAGCCGCCGGGGTCCGCGCCCCGGGTCCCCACGAGGGCGACGCGCGGCGCCGGCGGCAAGGAGCCGGCCACGAACACCGCCCGTGGCCGGTGGCGGAGGTCATCGAGGCGCGCGGGCCAATCGGCGTGCGCCGGGGTGAGCGCCACACGCGGAAGCGCGTCGAGGGCGTCCGGGGACGTGGGCGTAGCGTCGGGCATGGGCCGCCCTTCGCGCCGGGAGCGGCCGAGTTGCGTTCAGCCCGGTTCAGCTCGCCGGTTCGAGGCGGGGCACGACGATGACCACGGTGGTCTCGTCCAGCACCGTGACGTCGTCGCCGACGACCTGGAGCGTGACCGTGAACACCTGGTCCTCCGGGCCCTGAGGCACCGCGTCATTAAAGGCGAGCACGGTGAAGCTCACGACCGTACCCGGCGTGATGTCGATGAAGCTGTCGAAGACCGAATCTCCATCGCGGTCCGCCACCGTCGGCGCCGGGGCGCCCGCAGGAGGCGTGGCGGCGCGGGGGATCGTCGCCTGAACGAACCCGTTCGGGTCGCCGACGACGCGAATGGACACGCTGTCGAGCTGGATGCTCGTCACCAGCTCACCAATGGCGTCCACCAGCGTCCCCGAAAGGCCCGAGCCGTCCGTGCGCGCGTTGAAGACGAGGGGACAGAAGAGCGTGCCGTCGTCGGCGGTCTCCGGCGCGAGCGTCGCGCCGGCCACGCCGGTCTCGCAGAGATCCATGGCGTTCGGGGGAATCACGGCCCCGGTCTCCGTGGCCAAGGCCACGAGCTCTGCGCGGGCGATGCCGGGGTTCGTCGCGATTCCCATGAAGCGCGCGCTCACGTCGTCGAAGGCGTCGATGGCGTCGGACCGAGCGTGGGCTTCCGTGATGCCCTCGGCCACGTAGTCCGCGCGCGTGTGGCTCACGTTGTCCGTGATGTGAATGACGATGGGGAAGGCGTCTTCCCGGAAGCCCACGCCCCCGATGCTGCCTCCCCCCGGTGTGAGCGGGTCGGCGACGAAGGAAGGAACGCTGCCCCCCATGAAGGTGACGCCGTCGCCGGACGCGATCTGATAGAGCGCCTCGAAGCCGGACTCGGGGAAATCCGCTCCGCAGCCGCGCGGGTCGTCCCAGAGGTCCACGGCATCCTGCACGCGCCGGTCGTCGGTGGTGACCTGCTGAAGGAGCTTGAAGGGCGTGTCCGGGTCGCTCCCGCCGTTGCAGAGGGCGTTTCCAAAGCTCGCGAGGGGATAGTCCTCGAACTCCGTGACGCCGAAGGCAGCGTCGTCGATGAGCGCGTCGATGCCCGGGATCACCGTGGTCCGGAGGGACGCCTGGATGTTGTCGATCTCCTGCCGCATGGAGCCCGTCGTATCCATGTTGAAGACGACGTCGGCCTTCCGGATGTTGGTGTCGAAGGTGAGCGCCCGGGCCTTCTCGCCCGAGGGGTCGTCGGTCGGAAGAACGAAAAAGAAGTCGGCGATGCGACTCCGTGCGTCGCAGGGGTCCGTCCCGCCCACGGACTCCGCCAGGTCGGACTGCCCGTCACCGTCCGTATCGGACAGGGTGGGATCGAGGCAGCCGGTGAAGGCCTCAGCCTGATCCGTGAGCCCGTCCGCGTCGGAGTCGAGGTCGCGGAGATCCGGTGTGCCGTCCCGGTCGCTGTCCACCGGCGGCGTCGCCGGGTCCGCGTCGCCGGCCTCGTCCGCGTCGGAGATTCCGTCGCCGTCCGAGTCCGTGTCCTCGAAGTCCGGAACGCCGTCGCCGTCCGTGTCCAGCATGGTCGTGGCGCCTTCGTCGAGGTCCACCACCGTGTCGCCGTCCGTGTCCGTCAGGTCACGAATGGGGATGCAGCGGCCGGTGCGGCAGACGGCGTCACCGGGACAAATCACGCCGCACCCGCCGCAGTTGTCGTCGCTGATCTCGAGGTCGAGGCAGGCTCCCGCGCAAGCCTCGAGGCCCGAAGGACAGTCGAGCACGCAGCTCCCTGCGCCGCAGACGAGGTCGCCGGTGCATGCGTTGCCGCAGGCGCCGCAGTTTGCCGGGTCGACGGCGGCATCCACGCAGGCCGCGCCGCAGCGCAGCAGCGGCGCGGGGCAGGTGTCGGTGCACGCGCCGCCCGCACAGAACCCGGTCTCACCGCAGGCCAGGCCGCAGCCGCCGCAGTTGAGTGGGCTCGACGTCAGATCCACGCACTCGGCGCCGCAGACCGTCAGCGGGCAGGTCGCCGTGCAGGACCCGGCGGTGCAGAACTCGCCCGGCGCGCAGGCCCGGCCGCAGCCCCCGCAGTTGTCCACATCCACGTCGGCGTCGACGCAGCGGTCGCCGCACTCGAGGAGCACGCCCGGGCATCCCGCACCGCCGTCGGGACGGATCACGCCCCCATCCGGAAGCGCACCGTCCGGAAGCGTACCGTCTGGAAGTGCGCCGTCCGGAAGGGCCCCATCGACCACGGCGCCGTCGGGCAGGGCCCCGTCGCCGAGCGCCCCGTCGAGGCCCGCGTCAGTGGCGCCGGCGCTTCCTCGGTTCGGATCGAGGAGCAGGCCGCGGCTTCCGCAGCCCGTGAGGAAGGCGAGAGACAGGAGGAAAGGGAGAAGGCGAAGCATGGGGTACCCGGGAGAGGAGGGGACTGCACCATAGCCTCGTCGGGCCCTCGGCCGCTCGGCGCGGTCCGAGCTGACGCACGCGTCACGCCCTCCTGACACCATGGGGCCATGACCCCGGACGTCCTCCTGGTCGTGCTGCTGAGCGCGCTGGCCCTCGCCGGGGTGCTCCTCCAAGCGTCCGCGGCCGTCGGCCGGAAACGCCGCAGCGGGCGGGCACGCACGCGCGCCAGGCGGGCCGTCGCCGGGGAGGCCCGGGCGAGGCGGCTGCTCCGCGCGGCGGGCTATCGCATCGAAGCCGCGCAGCCGCGGACGCAGCTTCGCCTGTGCGTGGAGGGAGCCTGGACCGAGGTCGAGCTGAGGGCGGACTTCCTGTGCACGCGCGCCGGCCGTCGCTACGTCGCCGACGCCAAGACCGGGGCGGAGGCCCCAGGGCTGGGCTGCGCGGCCACGCGGCGCCAGCTGCTCGAGTACCGGCTGGCCTACCCGGTCGACGGGGCGCTGCTCGTCGACGCCGAGCGAGGGCACGTCCTTCGCGTGGAGTTCGAAGCCCCCGGCGCCGGCGTACGGCTCTAGTGCGCGCGGCTCTGAGACACCCGCGGCTCTGAGACACCGGGGGCTCTGACACGCCGCGCGTCGCGAGACGCCTGGCTAGCTGCCCTTGGGGGCCCGCCAGCGCAGCACGCGCCGAGGCCAACGTGGCGAAGAACTCCCCCGGCGCTGGGTCCACAGCTGCCGTAGGAAGGGCCCGACGCTGCTCGAGAGCCAGCTGGGAACGCCCTCGGGCTGCTCCTCGGCGACGACCGCCCTTCCCGTCGCAAAGTCGAGGCGCGCGTCCGAACGATGCCTCACACCGCCGGGCAGAAAATAGGTCACGCGGTAGCGCACGTAGGCGGCCGCCTCGTCTTCCAGCTCCAGAAGAACACGGCCACCCGTCTCGGGATGAAGGCTCTCGTCGGACATAGGGGGCACGCGCGACGCTCCCCCGAGCTCAGAACGCGGGTTCGGGAGAAGGCAGGGGAGCGGGGGAGGGGAGCGAGGGGGGCGCCAGCGTGGTCGGCACTCCCTCTGCGACGTCCCTTCCTGGGGACTCATCGAACACCTGAGAAGCCTCCGGCGTGAGGATCTCCACGGTCTCCTCCAGCGGCTGCACCTCGATGGGCGTGATGACCCCCGTACGGCTCACGGTGACGGTCTGCCCATCGGGCATCACGTAGGCACCGACGTCCTCGTTCCACTTGGGCAGGGGAGTCTCGATGGGGGTCCGCTGCGATCCGCGGATGCGGCCCGGGAGCACGCGCACGGGCAGCGGCGTGTCGAGCTCGAACACGTACCCCCCTTCGTCGATGGCGAGCAGGTAGCTCTCGCCTTCGTGCACGAGTTCCCGGCGAAAGGCCATGCGCTGCTGCCCGAGACGCTGATGCGGACGGTGGGCCAAGACGAAGGACATGAGGCGCACGGCGATGTGGTTGTGGAGCCGATGGCACCCGTGCGAGTGCCGCCGCATGATGCTCATGTAGTCGACGCTGCCGTGCGTGCGGATGCCCTCGTCGCCGCGGAGCACGACCTGGCCGGCCTCGTCCCGCCGGTAGAGCCGGTGATACGCGGCGACGAGGCCGTAGGCGCTCGCGTAGCCGGGACCGGTCTCCTGGGTGTTCACGGCGAAGGGACGTGCGCCGCCCCGGGAGCGGGTCAGCAGCTCCCGGGCGGGCGTGGTCTCCGGCGGAAGCCACACCGGGGACGCGACGATCTGCGACCACACCCGCGGCCCGACCTCGGACTGCTTGTATTTCCACATCACGGTCCCGTCGACGAGCTCGCTCCGCCAGCCGCCCACGGTCGTCCCGTGGCGGGCCAGGGGAATGCGCTGCCCGCGGTAGCGCGTGAAGATCGTGAGCCGGGGGCGCCGCTGCAGTGGCTGGGCGCGCTCCTGGCCCGCCTCGTCGAAGGGAAATTCGTACCAGATGTCGCCGCGGTCGATCTCGACCTCGAGCTCCATGGTGTCGGCGTAGTATTCGGGCAGCGCCGGCGCAGCAATCGCCACCACGCGGCGCCCGCCCGCGGGCAGCTCGCCGAGCTCCTCCAGGAACGCCAGCGTGCTCTCCGGGCTCTCCAGCCCAAAGGCCGAGCGCACGGCCTCCCGGAGGTCGGCTTCGAGGTTCGGGATGGGGTGGCGCTCCCCGTCGGCCCCCTCGTAGGTCCGCGGCTCCGCGTCCCGGAGGAAGCTCCGGCTCCCATCCTCGATGACGCCGGCCGCGTGCATGGCCCGCTCCGTGAGGACCCGAAGGAGAGCCTCCTGCTCGGCCTCGCTCGGCGTCAAGCGCAGCACGGCGAGCGTGTCGCGGCCGATGAAGCCCCAGCCGGGAACCCGGTGGCGACGCTCCAGCTCCGCGAGCGCCTCGTGGGTCGGCCAGTCCATGGCGCCGTCGACGTAGCGCCCCTTGCCTTCGAAGAAGCCCTCGCAAGCGAGGCGCTCCTGCGTCGCGCGCACGGCTCGAATGGTCGGAGCCAACTCGCGGTACTCGCGCAGACGGCGCCGCACGCGGCTCGGGACCTCCGCGAGCGCGAGCGCGTCGACGGCCTCGGCGCCGGTCTCCGTGACCACCTCCGCCAACTGCGCTTCGAGGGTCCGGAAGCGCTGGGCCGTTCGCCGCGCGCGATCGCCGTTGCGATAGGCGATGAAGCCCTCGAAGTCGTGGAGCGGAGCGAGGTCCAGCTCCGTCGCGCAGTCGAGGCTCGCGGTGACGCGGAAGCGTTCGCGAAGCACGCTCAGCGTGGGGAGGATGCCGTAGAGTTCGAGGTACTTGTCCCGCTCGGCGCGGCGCCCGTGGGCGTCCTCCGGGAACTCCCCGCGAGCGAGCGCGAGGTACGTGCGGCGAAAGGCGTTCGGAATGCGCTCCCCGGTCGCCGGGTCGTCCTCGGTGAAGAGGAGCGGCGCCCAGCCTTCGCCGAGGTCGAGGAGCAGGTACCCCTCTTCCGCCGCGAGGCTCCGCTCGACCTCATCGACGACCTCGCCGCCCATCCACACGGGGACCGGGTCGACGAGCTGTGGTTCCGGCTCCGGCGCAGGCTGCGCCGCGAGGGGGGGCGGCGCCGCGGGAGCGAGCATGCGCTCCCGGGCGGGTTCGGCGGCCATCTCGCCGCACGCGGCGAAGGCGAGCGCGAGGACGGCCAAGAGGCTTCGAGAGCGCACGGTGAGGTCTACCTTGGACATGGGGTACGGGGACGCAAGTTTCCGGGGCCCGCCGAACGTGACGGCGCCTTGCGTTTCGCCCCTTCAGCATTCGTTCCAGCGGCCGGAGCCTTCCCTTCCGCCCAGAACCATTGAGCAAAATGCGTGCGGGTACCGAACCGAGGGTCCGCGCCGTGGCCGGCGACCCACGTCCCGTGGCAGGGCAACCACCCCCGGCGCCGGCGCCAGGACGCGTTCGGGCCCGAGGCGTACCCCCCAATGGAGGCTTGAGTTGCCACGGCGCCTCTCCCTACGGTGCAGGCGATGCGCGCCCTTGCCGTCCTCCTCCTCTTCGCCTTCGCGGCCCCCGCCGGAGCGCAGCGAGGCTGGTTGGTGCTCGAGGCGTCGGCGGAGGGCGAGGAGGACGCTTCGCAGCTCGTGGCGGCACTTCGGCGGGACCTGGGCGCGCAGAGCCTCCCGCCGGCGCAAGCGCTGGCTCCCAAGGGTTAGCATCCACTTCAGCTTGGCACTCATCCACGCTCAGCGGTGGGCCAGGAGGGCACCCAAGCCGTAGATAGCCGATCGGCACCAGTCAATCGCA
>JBCCAW010000355.1:0-6220 GCA_039814655.1 Myxococcota bacterium
CGAGCGCCCCCGCGCCGCGCGCGGCTCCGGCGCCGCGCGCTGCCTCCGCGGCTCCGCCCGCGCAACGCCCTGGGCCCGGCCCCGTCGCCGAGCCGGACCTTGTCCGCCTCGAGGCGGAGTGGGGAGTGCGCGAGGACGGCGTCGCGGACCTGGCGGTGCGCGTGGCCGTCGACGTGGACTTCGTGCAGCCCGCGCCCTTGGCGGTGACGCTCTTCTTTGCCCCGATCGAGCTCGGGGACGGTGACTCGAGCGGCGTTCGCTTCCTCACTGCGGCGCCGCCGGTGGAGGTGGATCGCGAGACCGGCGCGCTCACCGCGCCGGTGGTCGGCGGCGTGGCCCGCTTCACCTACCGGGTCGCGCTCGAGCACTCCGCGCACCAGCCCGTGCACGGCATCGACAACGCGCCCCACGCCACCGCCGGAGGGTGGAGCGTGCCGGGGGTCGTGCTCTTCCCCAGCCAAGCCCGCCTCGACGACGGGCGCACCCTCGACGGCCCGGGCGCGCTCGCGATGCGCGGCCTTCCCGAGGGCTGGACGCACCACCACAGCGCCGGCCCCGGAGGCGACGACGCCGCGCGCGTGGAGCGCTTCGGCGAGTTCGCACAGGCGGTCCACGTCTTTGGCACTTACCGTGCGATCCGTGTCGCGCGGGACCACAGCGTGGTGCGCGTGCTCAGCAGCGATTACGACGCGGCGGCGCTCTCGCCGCTGCGCGCGCTCATCGCGCGCACCCTCGAGGTCGGGAGCGGGCTGCTCGGAGAGCTGCCGCCGGGCGCGCTGACCATCGTCGTCGACCGGGTCGGCGCGCGCTTCGAGGGCGGCCTCGTGGGGACCCGCGGCATCGTGCTCTCCGGGCCCGAGCCGGGCTCCATGCGCGCCCACGAGATGCCGGGGCTGATCGTGGTGCACGAGCTCATGCACCTGTGGTCTCGCGCGGAGGAGCCCTGGCTCAACGAGGGCCTGACGCGCTTGCTCGAGATCGCCGTCGGAGTGATCGTCGAAGACCTGGACGGCCCGGCCGCGACGGCCCAGCTCCGCGAGCGCCTCGAGCGCTACCACGCGAGCGCCGGAGTCGCGCGCCGCGTGCGCGGGGACGTGCGCGGGGCCTGGGAGTACGAGGGCGGGCTCGCCGTGCTGCTCTGCGTCGAGGCCGCGCTGCGCGAGGCGGACACGTCCCTGCTCGCCGTGCACCGGACGCTGCGCGCGGAGGGCGGCCTGCCCATCGGCGCCGCGGCGTTTCGCGCCGGGCTCGCGCAGGCCGCGCCGGGGCTCGCCGGCCGCCTCGACGGCTGGCTAGACCACGAGGGCCCGATGGCGCTTGCGCCGTGCCTGACCGGGCTCGGGCTCGAGGCGAGCGCGACCTCGGCCCGCCGCCTTACGCCCCGGGCGCTGGTGGTCGACGTGCTGCGCGCCCGTGGCCTCGACGCGGAACGCATGGTGCTCCGCGCCGTCGCCGAGGGCAGCGCGCTACGGGAGGGCGACCGGCTGCTGACGGTGAACGGCGCCCGGGCGCGCTCCCTCGACGAGACGGCCTGGGCCCTCCGCGACCCGCCCCCGCGGGCGCGCCTCGAAGTGCAGGTCGAGCGCGCCGGGCAGGCGCGGACCCTCACGCTGCGCATGCCGCGCCTGCCCCGGGACGCCTTCGTCGAGGTCCCCTTGGTGGAGCTCGCCCCGGGGGAAGCCCAGGGCCGGATCTTCCCCGCGCCGTGAGGCGGGCGCCGCGGGGGCGCACGCCGGCGGGGGAAAGCGCGCAGGGCGACGTGCACGGGGCCCTGTCCCCGGGGAAGAATGGCAGCCGTGTGGCTGGGGCATGAGCGAACGCCTTCTGACGTCGCGCGGCGAGGCGCCGGGGCGAACGCGATCTGTACGCACTTCGGGTGGCTCGTGGCGCTCGGGCTCCTCGGTGCGGCCTGCGGCGCCCGGAGCGACCTCGCCACGAGCGACCCAGGAGCGGACGCGGGCCCGGACGCCGCCACGGACATGGCGCCCGACGCCGCGCCGCCGGAGCTCTGCGACGGCCTCGACAACGACGGCGACGGGGAGGTCGACGAAGGTGCCCCGCCCCGGCGCTGCGGCGTGGGCGCGTGCGCGCGCGAGTCTCCCTGCGGCGTGGAGTGCGTCCCCGGCCCGCCGGCCATGGAGGCCTGCGGACCGGCCGACGACGACTGCGACGGGGCCGTCGACGAGGGCCTCGCACTAGGTCCGCTCGCGGACGCGATCGAGATTCGCGAGGGCGTCGGCGGCTACGACGCCTGCGGGAGCTGCCGCTGGACGCTCCGCGCCGTGCTCGCGCCCACGGAGGAAGGCTACCTGGCGATGTGGGCGCACGGGATCTCGGGCGGGAACGAGATCCCGAACGTGTGGTCGCGCCGCCTCGGGCCCGACCTCGTCCCGCTCGCGCCGCCCACGCCGACGCTCCCAGGCGCCACGCTGATCTGGATGGGAGCGATCTCCCGCGCCATGGTCCGAGGCGAGACGCTCCTTCGCGTCGTGGAGCGCGCGGGCACAAGCGACCTCCCGCGCTTCGTCCGCGTGAACGCCTCCGGCGCGCTCACGCTGGAGAACGACTGGCTCCAAACCCGGCCAAGGCCCCGCAACGCATCCGCGAACGTGATCTTCACCGGGGAGAGAATGGTCGCCGTCTCCTGGGACCGGGCGGGCCCGGGCTCGCTGGAAGACAACCGGATCCGCGTCACCTCCGCGAACTTCGACGGGTCCGACCTCCGTGAACTCGAGGTGCCCGCACCCTACGCGGTGGACGGCAACGTCTCGAGCTACGGAGATCGCGTCGCCATCCGCTCCTACGTCGTGAACGCCGACGTGGAGCCCGTCGAACGACGGACGGAGCTCCTGGTCGTCGATGCGCTCGCCATGCCCCTGCAGGAGCCCCGGGACGTCGACCTTCCCTACACCACGTGGGCGCGGTGGATCGCGCGCGACGACTCCATTCGCTTCTGGAACACCTCCGCCCGTACGGCGACCGAGCGCTTTGCGCTGAGCTGGTCCGGTGAACGCACCGAGGGCCCTCTTCTCTTCGAAGACGAACGCCGGCTCGGCGACTCCCCGAGCACCGAGGCCATGCTCGAAGAGGAAGCGGGCTTCGCCCTGATCTTCCAGTTGCGAGACGCTCCGTCGGGCGCCGCCCCGGAGGTCCGCATCGAAGTGCGCGACGACGATGGCGTGCTGCTGCGCGAAGGGAGCACCGAGGCTCCGCCCCATCCCTCGTCGCCGGACGGTGCCTTCCTCGGACGCCCCGAGCTCCGGCGGCGCGGCGGCGAGTACCACGCGATCTGGACCGACGGGGCCCTCGGCGACGTGGCGAACCGAATCTGGGTCCAGCGCTTCGGCTGCGCGGAGTAGGCAAGGTGCACGGGTCGCCCTTGTTCCGAAGAGGCGGGTTCCGATGACGCACCTTCGCGGAAGGCTCGTCGCGAACTCGATCCGCCCGTTCTTGCAGACGACGCGGGCGAGCACGACGAGCAACGACAAGCGGGATCCGCGATCGTTCGGCTGGCGCGCGTGTAGCGCGTCGCGCCCGCTGACGACGCACGCCGTCCCGGCTTGGACCGGGAGGCGATAACTCTCGGCTCGTCGTCGAAAAAAAAGCCCGGCGGATGTCGATTGGCACCCGGCAGCTTCGTCGTGCGGGTGATGCGGCCCCTGGCCACGCCACGGACGTAGCATCCGAACGAACCTACGACGCGAAAGACCGACGCCATGAACTACACGTTTCTTCTCTACACCGACCCCGCCGACCGCGCCGCGATGACCCCCGAGGATGGAGCCCGCCAGCAGAAGGCCTACCAGGCCTACATCGGCGCGCTGAAGGAGGCCGGGGTCTACGTCGACATGGACTGGCTCACGGGCGCCGAGACCGCGACCACGCTCTCGCTCAAGAGTGGCAAGCGGCGCGTGCAGGACGGCCCCTTCGCCGAGACGAAGGAGACCTTGGGAGGATACTTCCGCGTCAAGGCGGAGAACCTCGACGAGGCGCTCGCCTGGGCCGAGAAGTGCCCGGCCGCCGAGACCGGCCTCGTCGAGGTCCGCGCCTCGGCCTTCGGCTGATCCGGAGCGCGCGACGCGGGGGGCCGGCCAACCCGCACGCAGGCCTACGCTCACTGCCGGCCTACGCTCACCGGCGTACCCTCTTGGCCAACCGTCCCTCACCGCCGGGAGTCCGCTCTGCGCTCGACGCCGCCGCCTGAAACGCCACCACCGGAGTCCGCGCGGGCACGTGCCGAGCACGTGGCCCGCGCGGCCTACGGCAAGCTCATCGCCATGCTTGCCAGCCGGAGCGGAGATATCGCTGCGGCGGAAGACGCGCTCGCCGACGCCTTCGTGGCAGCGCTGAGCACATGGCCGGAGCGCGGCGTTCCGAAGCGTCCCGAGGCATGGCTGCTGACCGTCGCCCGCAACCGACGAACGGACCGGCGCCGAAGAGACAAGCGGCTCTCCTTCACGGACGACCTTCCCGAGCTCCCGAGTGAGTCGGAGCTCGCCGCGTCGCCGAGCGCCCGGCCCATGGACCACCGACTGAAGCTGATGTTCGTGTGCGCGCATCCCGCCATCGATGCGTCGCTCCACACGCCGCTCATGCTGCAGACCGTGCTCGGCATCGAAGCTTCCGATATCGCGAGCGCGTTCCTCGTTTCGCCGGCGGCCATGGCCCAGCGCCTCGTGCGCGCCAAGCGGAAGATCAAGGCCGCGCGCATCCCCTTCCAGGTGCCCGAGCCCGGTGCGCGGCCGGCGCGGGTGCACGCGGTCATGGAGGCCATCTACGGCGCCTACGCGCTCGACTGGTTCGCCGGCGAGGGCGGGGATCTGACCCGCGAGGCGCTGTTTTTGAGCGCCACGCTGAAGGAGCTGATGCCCGACCACGCCGAAGCGCTTGGGTTGTCCGCGCTTCTCTCTTTCGTCGAGGCACGCCGGGGAGCGAGGTTTGCGCCGCACGCCGAGGGCGACGTGCTCGTCCCCGTGACGGACCAGGATCCCGAGCGCTGGGACCCGGCGCTGCTGACGCGCGGGTCTGCGCTCCTCGAGCGCGCGTCGGCGCTGGGCGCGCTGGGTCGCTTTCAGCTCGAAGCGGCCATTCAGTCCGTCCACGCCGACCGGCGGATGACCGGCAGGACCGATTGGGTTGCGCTCGCTCAGCTCTATGCGGGCCTGGTCACGCTCTACCCGACGCTCGGCGCGGCCGTGAGTCAGGCCGCGGTCGTCGCGGAAACGGAGGGACCGGCGCAGGGCCTGGCGATGCTCGACCGCATCGACGGCACGGAGCGCTACCAGCCTGCCTTCGCCGTGCGGGCCCACTGCCTGGCCAGGCTAGGGCGGAATGGCGAGGCCCTGGCCGCCTACGACCGGGCCCTCGCACTCTGCACGGACGCGCCCTCACGACGATGGCTCGTCCGGCAAGCCGCTCCGCTCCGCCTACAGCAGTCCTAAACCTAGACGTCGTCGGGCGTCTCCGCGACGCGCCGAGGCCGGCGACGTCGTCTGGGACGCAGCTTCAGGGTCTCAGATCCGCCCGTCTCAGATCCGGCCCAGGTTCCAGCTCGGCCCCACGTGGCCGCAGCCATCGCGGCCGATGTCGACGCGCCCCGGGCAATCGTCTTCATCCCCGGCGTCGTTCGGCGGCCCATTGCCGCACTGCACGTCGTTGTAGAGCGGACGCCCGTCGAGGCCCGGTCCGGGGCCGAGGGCGTCGCAGACGTCGCGCACCGTGCGCGGCCCCGCCGGCGTCGGGACTTCGATGGGCCCGATGCCATGGTCGAAGGAGGTGGCGCAGTAGCACTCGCTTCCTACCGAGTAGCTATCGGCCCAGCTTCGGCCGCCGGGGTTTCGACCCGGTACGTCGAGGACGCGCACGATGTCGGGATGCGTGCCTTCCGGGGACCGGCACTCGGCATCGACGCAGCGCTCGCTTCGGCAGTCGGAGGCGCCGCCACACCGCGCCCCGTTGGCGCACGTCTCGCAGCTCCCGCCGCAGTCCACGTCGGCCTCGTCGCCGTTCCGGATGCCGTCGCTGCAGCTGCCCCGCCCGGCGTCCTCGGGACCCCCGTCGGCGCTCGCATCCTCCGGGCCAGCATCCTCGGGCGAAGCATCGCGCCCGGCGTCGTCGAGGGCGGCTTCATTTACGGGGGCGTCTCCGCGCCCGCCGTCGGGGGGCCCCGCGTCGGCGACGCCACCGCCGTCCCGGGTCTCGTCGGCCACGGGCTCTTCGC
>JBCCAW010000487.1:0-4701 GCA_039814655.1 Myxococcota bacterium
GCGGCGACCGACTCCGGGCGCAGCATGTCTTCGGCCCGCTCGCCTCGCTCGAGGAGGAACTCCCATCGACGGCGTCCGCCCGGCGCGGGCAGAGTCACGGTGGGGCGGCCGGTGTCGCAGAGGAAGTTCATCTCCTGCGTGCCGATCACGTCGTTGGCGCAGTCCACGATGAGCCAGCGCTCCTCGTAGGTCTGGCCGGAGAAGGCGAGCCCGAGCCGCCGCCGAACACCGCTCGACGCTCCGTCGCACCCGACCAGCCAGCGTGCACGGACTCCGACGGACCGACCGTCTCCGTCTTCGACCGTGGCCTCGACGCTGCCGCCGTGGTCGGTGAAGGACCGCAGGGAGTGCTCGAACCGAAGGTCGACGGTGCCGAGCCCGGCCAGGTTGTCCGCGAGCATCGCCTCGAGGGCAGGCTGATAGAAGGAGCCGATCCAGGAGTGCCCGTACGGTCGCTCGGACACCGCGATGCGGACGATCGGCGCGCCGCCCCGGTCGAGGATCGCAAAGGGAAGGTCCTCGATGATGTGCTCGCGAAAGCGCTCGCCAAGGCCGACGCCCTGCATCGCCCGGCAGGTCTCGTCGTCGTAGCCGATGGCGCGCGGCTCGTGGACCGTGCTGGCGTTGCGCTCGATCAGCATCGTGCGGACGCCCCGCTGGCCGAGCTGGTTGGCGAGCATCAGGCCCACCGGCCCGCCCCCCGCGATCAAGACATCGACGTCGTGGTGGACGGCGCGCCTCTCACCCGACGACATCGTCGACCATGGGGTGGAGGGGAAGCTGCGGGGCGAAGCGCGCGTCGACGAGAGTGGCCGCGAGCACGCGACCCAGACCAACCGACGCCCTGGAGAGAAGAACGACCATGCGCGTACTTATATGTATATAAGTACCACGGAGCAATGGCGTTTTTTCACGGCCGTTCGGGAGCGGGTTTCTCGAGCGGGAGGCGCTCCAGGGGATGCGCGCCAAGGGCTGGTCCTTTAGGCGCCGGGCCCGCGTGCTCAATCAGCCGCACACCATGCGCTCGACGAGTCGCGAGTAGTTGGGCTCGCTCACGCCGAGGCACGCCGCTGCCGGTGACCCACCACGTCCCGGCGAAGGGATGGGCGGGACTGGCCTCGAGGGGCCTACCGGGGTCCGCACGGGGACCCACGCTTCGGAGATCTCATGGTGCCGCACACTGAACCCGCGAACTCCGGCGTCTGCGGCACCTGCCAACTGGGTTGCCGGCCACGTGGCCACGTGGCCACCGGAGAAGGGGCAACGCCCGGAGGACCCTTCGCTCGACGTCAATCATCCTCGTTCGCGCGGCCCGGGCCCTCGAGGACGGCCGCGGCGACGGCCCAGCCCCCGACCACCACGAACTCGGCCTCTGCCCGCAGCAAGAGGCGGAGGAGATCCACGTAGTCGGCCGGGAGCTTCACGGGAGGCGAAACACCTCGCCCGGCCACTCCGCGCGAGGCAGCGGAGGGACCTCGCCCCACACGCGGTGCTGCAGCGCCGCCATCGCCTCGAGGCGCTCCTCCGGCGACAGATGCGCGTAGAGCGCGCCCTTCGGCGTGCCGGAACGGACCACCTCCCCTGACCACTCCTGCCGCCTGCGTCTCGCCCTCTCTTCGGCTGCTCGGTCCACGCCTCAGGCTAGCACCTCGCCCGGCGGCCACCGCCACGTAGAAGGAACCGGCGCCCGAACCCGGTCGAGGCGGGTGCCGTGCGCTACTCGGCCCCGTCCGCGTCCGCGCGAAGCAAGAGGCAAGCGTCGACTCCGTAGGGCGCGGTCCGTGAAGCGTGCGGCGGCTCGGGTGCTCGCGGAGCGCAACACCCTCGCCCCGAGCGCAGATCTCATGAGTGAAACGTGTCATCCGGCCCCGGGGTAGGTGCCGGGGCGTCCGTTCCCGGTTGCCGCGCCTTGCGCATCAGGTCCGCGTAGCTCGCGACGGTGAAGAGGAAGACCACGGGCCCAAGGCAGCTCAGCACACTCACCACGGCGGTGGAGATTCGCTCCGCCTGCGTTTGGTCGCGAAGGCCGCCCATGGACTGGACCAGCACATCGCCCATCTTGAGCACCACGCTCACGAAGGAGACGATGGCCGAAAGCGGGAGCAGGGTGGCGACGGTGGTGGCGAAGCCGCCGAGTCCGAGGCCCACGCGGACGTAGCGCACGAGGAGCGCCACGCGCCACACGGCGACGATGAGCAGGAAGACCACGTTGGCCGTGGCCGCGGTCGACGCCGGCAAGAAACGCTCGACGGGGATGGCGTAGAACATCGCGGGCGGCGAGGTCAGCGCTACGAAAGCGATGAACGAGCGAAGCCGCGGCATGCGCTCACGGGCGAGCGGCACGAAGACCACGAAGAGAACGAGCGAGAGGACGAAGACGTAGACCACGGAGCCGACGCCGAGGTGCTGCGTAACGTGGGCCGTCGGATCGTCCCACCACCTGCCCATGCCCACCAGCCAGGTCCAGAAGAGACCAAAGGCGAGATGACGCGGGCCAAGCGTGCGCTGAGCGTGGCCGTCCAGCCGGAAGGTGAGGAGCCGGAACGTGTCCCGGGCCACCTGGCGCAGAGTGGGCGCCGGCCGGGTGGACGCGTCACCGCGCGAAGTGTCGCCGTTCGCGCTCATGAGTCCATAGCCTGCGTAGCGCGGCGCCGCCTGCCCACCCCTGGAACGCCCGATGGCGGGGAAACGCACATGGGCTGCCCCGTGGCGTGACCCGGCCGCGTTCGTCGGTCACTCCTTGCGGGCCAGGAAGGACTGCTCTCCCTAATCCGCCTTCGTTTCGACCGCCTTCGCCGCGCTTGTCGTGGCGCGATGGCGATGGCGACCGTCCGTATGGACCGGCCCGACTCTATGTAACATCCGTTGTGCGAAACGCGGGCCGGCCGGCTGGAGCGCGCGGGGGTCCGTCCGCACCGATCTGCCGCCGGTTTCGCCGGCGCCCCCGTGGGTCGCGCGGTCACGGAGTGGCGGCCGCGGCCTCGCGGCAGTCGTCGACGCGGGCGCCCCGAGGGCAGGGTCCGAGCCACGCTCGCACGTTTCCCGCGGCGTCCAGCTCGGCGAACCAGGAGCCCCGGGGCTGGGCGATACGTACACGCCGTGCGCTACCCACCGACGGCTCACTCCAGAGGTAGCATCCGTCGTTCTGGAGCAGGACGAGGGAGGTGTCCGGCCCGACGAGCAGGGGCCCTTCGGACGCTTCGTAGCGCCGGATGGCCGACCGAACAGCCGCCACCGAATCGACGACCTGAAGGCCCGCGGGCTCGCATCCGAGCTCGCCGGGCGGCGTCAGCATCCCCACGTCGCCATCTGCGGAGAGGACGACCTGGGTGAGCGACTCTCCCACGGCGAAAGTGAGAAACCACGAGGTGGCTCGCCCATCGAGGTCGATGCCCGGCCGGTGACTCACGCGCACGAGCGGCACGTCACCCACGAGCGCACGAGCGAGCGGGACCACGGTGAGCAGGTCGATGCGTGCCCGGTCGTTGCAGAGCCAGGGGCGGGGATCGCGGTCGTCGGTGCAGAGGGACGCGGTATCCTCCACGGGCGAGCCGCAGGCAAGCAGTGCGAGGGCGGAGAGAAGGATCGTGGGGCGTCGCATGTGCGTTGGACCGCGGGCGGAGGATGGTCTTGGGCGGACGCTGCGAAACGTTGTCCGCATGAGCGGCGCTCGAAAGCGTCGAGTCCATTTCCTTGCCGAGCCACCGCACGGCCCCACGGGTTGGGCAGCCCGCGGTACCGCGTCCCAACCGTGCGGCCCGAAGGTCATCGAACCCGCGCGTCGAGGCGGCACCGGACGCGCCACGCGGGTCGGAGCGTAGCCCTGGGACTCAGCGGCGCCGCATAGCGGTGCCCACGATCCGCGTTTCGGCGCCGCCCGGAAAGCGGACCCGCAAGTCGACGTCCGCGTCATCGGCGACGAAGTCGAGGCGCCCCTCGATGGACTCCGCCAGGTCCGCGGCCGTCACGCCGGCGAGGACGCCGATCGCGTCGCTGCTCCGCGTTCGGAAGGCGCGCTCGAAGCGCCAGCCGTCGGTGAGATCGAGCCCGTCCGGTACGCTGCCGCCACCGAGGGCGACCTGCACCACCGTGAACTCGTCGCCGTCGAGCTGCACGACGCCCACCCGGATGGCCCCCGTGCCATAGTCGACGAGAAAGAGCTGGGGGTCCCCCCCGCCGTCGATGCCTGCGGGTTCCGTGCGCGCGCCGCATGCGCACAGCGCCGTACAGAAACCGAGGACCCAAAGAGGGTGGGTCCGCCGAGGGTCGGGGACGATGCTCATCGCGAGACGTTCTCGGCGCCGAGGGCGGAACAGCGGCGGCCGAGCGCCAGGCTAAAGGTGCCCGCACGCAGCGGCAACGCCGACCGCCGGCCGCAAGCTGACGGCACCGAACGCGCCGGCTACTACCTTCCGGTCGAAGCCCCGAGGCGCTCTGGGAGACCCTGACCACGTTCCTCGGACGACCCTCTCGCCGGGACCCGCTCAGAACCCACCGCGCGGGACGTCCGCGGACGCCCAGCGCTGGCGGGCACGATGCAGTTGCTCTCCGAGCGCTGCGTGGGCCTGGAGGGCGTCCCGGAGCCGTTCCGGGTACTCCCAGGAGCCGTAGCGGAGCCACTCGGCACCGGCGTCGTTCAGGAAGCGCGCCGGCTCCGGTGGACCAGGCGCGGGGGCCGACGCGAAAGCGTGGTCTTCGAGC
>JBCCAW010000009.1:0-28264 GCA_039814655.1 Myxococcota bacterium
ACGGACCCGACAAACGAGACAAACGCGCAGGAAAGCCGAGCGATCTCGTGGGCGTTTGTTTCGTTTGTCGGGTCCGTCCCCGGGAGGGCACTCTCTTGCCATGAGCAGGGACCGTAAGCCCCGCGCGCCCGCGAGCGCGCCACCGCCCGTGCCGGCGGATGGGCAGGACCGTGCGGAGCTCGTGCGCGCCGCGATGCGCTTGCGGGACGAGCAGCTACGCGCCCGCGTCGTCTACGTCGACGCCTCGCTCCAAACCAACGCCGAGCTCGACGCCATCACCGCGCAGGTCGTGGCGGACCTCCAGGAGATGCAGCGCGCGGGCATCGAGGCGCGCGGGGCGGACTCCGCGGGGGCGGTGGACGCGGAGCTGACGGAGGCGCTTCGCGTGCTCCTCGACAAGATGGTCTCGGCGCGCCGCGAGTATTTTCTCCGGCACAAGATCGACCGCATTCAGCGGCGCATCGCCAACCTCTACTTCGCCCGCGGCGGCGTCCACACGGCCGATCACGACGACGTGACGTACGCCTACGGCGATGAGGCCGTGCTGGCGGCCCTCCGCAGGCACGGCCCCGCCGTGCTCGAGGCGCTCGAGGGCTTTCGCTACCGAAGCCCGGAGGCGCGCACGCAGGCCCTCGAGCGGTGGCGGAGCTTCGAGCGCCGGATCCAGGGCGACGTGCTCGCGCGCAGCCGGCCCGAGCTCGAGCGGCTTCTGGCCGTGTACTCGGACGTGCTGCTGGCCTTCCTCATGGGCGAGCTCAAGGACGAGCTCGCCTCCTTCAGCGCCGAGGTGATCCGCGCCTCGCAGATCGGCCGCTCGAGCGAGCTCACCTACAAGATCGGCGAGGCGCACTTCGGGCGCTTTCGCGAGGTCTTCGAGCGTGCCTTCATGACCCGGCTCCTCCGCTCGGTACAGGAGCCGCTCGCCCGACGCCTCCGGGACGAGCCGGACCACGACTTCCGCTCGGAGACGCTTCGCTTCGCCGCGGACCCGCAGATCTACACGGAGATTTGCAGCGTCATGTGCAACACGGTCTACGACTACCTGCACGGCGAGGGCTTCCTCGACCTGCCGGTGACCTGGCAGAAAGAACTCTACGCCGAGTAGCCGCGGCGCCTCTCAGCGCACGCCGAAGCTCTGGCCCACGGCCTCTTCGCTCCGGTCCGTTGCCGGCGGCGGGGCCGGCGATAGCGCGGCCACCGCATCGTAGAGCGCGTCGTCCATGCCGACGTCGAGGGCCCCAAGCGCCGGCGTGAGCTGCGCCAGGTTGCGCGCGCCGAGCAGCGGCGCCGTGACCGCCGGGTGGTGCGCGACCCAGGCCACGGCGAGGCTCACCGGGTCGAGGCCTCGCTCTCGGGCGAAGGCCGTGAAGCTCACCGCCACGTGCGCGTTCAGCTCATCGCCGTAGCGCGTGGCGTACATGCGCGATTCGTCGAAGCGCCCGCGGGCCTCTCCAGCGTCCGCGTACTTGCCCGTGAGCAGCCCACCGGCGAGGGGCGAATAGGGCATCACGCCGAGCCCTTCGCTCGCCGCCAGGGGCAGGAGCTCCACCTCCGCCTGCCGCTTCACGAGGTTGTACATGGGCTGCATCGCCACCACCGGCTGAAAGCCGCGCCGGTCGGCGACGGCGAGGGCCTTCATGGCCTGCCAGGCGGAGAAGTTGCTAACAGCCGGGTAGAGGACCTTGCCCTGACGAACGAGGTGCTCGACGGCGCGCAAGGTCTCCTCGAGGTCCGTGCGCGAATCCCAGCGATGCAGGAAGAGCACGTCGACGCGATCGGTGCCGAGGCGCTTGAGCGACGCCTCGACGGCCCGGACCAGGTGGTAGCGCGACGTTCCACGCTCGTTGGGCCCGTCGCCCGTGGGGAAATAGGCCTTCGTCGTCAGCACGAGCTGGTCGCGCTCGGCGGCGACGAGGCGACCGAGGATGCGTTCGCTTTCGCCGCCGGCGTACACGTTGGCGCAGTCGAAGGTCTGCACGCCGGCGTCCCGGCAGGCCGCGTACATGGCGCGGCTCTCCGCTTCGTCGGCCTCCCGACCGAAGGTCATCGTGCCCAGCGCGAGCCGGGACACGCGCACCCCCGTGCGCCCGAGGAAGCGCGTCTCCACGCTACTTTCCTCCGCGGTAGCCGCCGTACCAGAAGGCACCGCCGGCACCGCCTCCGCCCACGCCCACGCCCGCGGCCCGGGCCGCGGGAGGCAGCGCCCGGCGCTCCGTCGACGAGGCCCCCGGGTCGATGCCGTTGAGGTTCATGAAGGCGTAGCCGCCCAGCACGGTCACACCGAAGACGGGGTAGAGCAGCTTCCGGATCACGACGAGACCATAGCAGCTGGCCACGGAGGATCCGCGCGACGACCGTGCGCCGGCTCAGCCGCCGCCGGCCACGTTGCTCTTCTGGTTCCGCCGGCTCTCGAAGGTCACGTGCCGGAAGAAGATGAACATCATCGGCAGGAAGAGGAAGCACAGGGCGCAGAAGAGCGACGTGTCGCTCGTGACGCCGGCCTGCAGGGTCACGCTCGCCGTGGGCGCCGGCGTTCCCGGCGAACCGCCGGGCTGCGGGTGCGCTTGCCAGAAGGGGTCGAGGCGGAGCCGGTAGGTCCCCGCAGGCACGCGGGTGACGTAGGTCGTGTCGCTCTTGCTGCCTTCGCTCCAGGACTCGCCGCCGCTCACGCCGCGGTAGTACCCGGCGTCCGCGTAGAACTCGCGCACCTCGCTCGTCGCCTGGTCCACGAGCGCGCAGTTCACGCCGATGTACTGGTTGTCGGACGACGTGGTCAGCAGCAGGCCAAGGGGCTCACCGCGCGGCAGCGCGAAGGGCTCGGTCAGGAAGGCGTAGGCGCCCGTGCTGTCGGGCTGCCCGGCCACGCTCTGCGCCGGCGGCATGCGCAGCGGCGTGCGCACGAGCACGTCCCGGTTGTGCGTTGCGTCGAGGGCCGCGCTCACCACGCAGAGGCCCAGGGCGAGCAGGAGAAAGGTCGCGCAGCCGGCCTTCAGGGAGACGGGGTTCGGCTGGCAGGGGCCGACGCCGGAGCGCGGCGGCGGTTCGCCCTCGAGACCGAAGGCCGCCCAGAGCGCCTTCGGCTCGACGTACTCGCCGGCGGACCAGACCACCTCGCTCGCCGTGCGCTCCTCCGAGAGGATCTTTGGCGGCGCCACGAAGTCCCGAAGATGGGCGCTCTGGCCCGTCTCCACCTTCCAGTAAAACTCACCCTGGACGTAGAGGACCTGCGCGCTCGCCGTGCTGAAGAGCCGGTGGCGCTTGCCCTCGCGCTTCATGTTCAGCCCGCCCATGGCCGGCTGGATCTCCGCCGCCGAGCAGGGCCGAAGATAGGTCCAGTGCCCGTCGTCTTCGGTGAGCCAGCGGTAGCCGGCGGACGTGTGCAGCAGGTACTCGCGCCACTGGAAGAGCTGCCCGTCCTCGTAGACGCCGCGCTCCATGTAGCCGATGAGGAGCACCTTCTCGTCGAAGAGCTCGCCCTCGGTGCCGAGGGGAATCGCCGGCCGGCGCTTGGCCTGGTCGAGGGCCTTCAGGAAGACGAGCTGGCCCTGCTGGAAGTCGAGGAGCGAGTTGCAGGAGCCGCAGGCCGCCCGGTCCGTGATCTCCGGGGCGCGGATGGGCACGGGCGCGCCGCAGGTGGGGCACCGGAGCCGCGCCGTATCGACCTCCTGCACGGCCCGCGGGCCGGCGGCGCTCTTTTCGAAGGTCAGCTCACTGGTCGGGATCTTCCGGCCGACGAAGAGCGAGGGCGCCGCGCTCCCGTCGCCGTAGTCGATGGTGGCGAAGCCCTCGTCCGGGCCCACGAGGTCCACGTAGCGCCCTTGAACGCCGGAGCGCGGAGGCTCGGGGAGCTCGCCCTCGGCGCTCACCACCGTGGACACGCCGCGCTCCTGCACGGTCCAGGTGCCGTCGGCGCCGGGGATCGTGCCCTGCGCTCCCGGGCTCATCTGCGCGTAGCTCGGAAGCGACCCGGTCGGCTGCGTTGGGAAGAGGAGAATCCAGCGCCCCTGGGCCTTCGCGAGCCAGGCCCACTGCCGGCGCCGCGGGAGCTCGATGTAGTACTCGTCCCAGGGGCCCTGCCCGTGGTCGAGCTGCTTTCGCCCGCCCACCACGAGCTCCTCGGGCTGCCCGGCCACGGACGCGCTCACCGTGCCCCGGTCGCCCACGACCAGCTCGCCGGCGGTGGGCACGAGGTCCGCCACCTTGCCGAGCGCCTCGAGGCTCCGGTCCGTGCGCACCACCGAGAAGCGGCAGAAAGGACATACCTGCGCGAGCGATGCACCGAGACGGAACTCGATGGGTCCGCCGCAGTTCGGACAGCTCGCCTGACGCATCAGCCCTTGGGTACCACCGTCTCCGAGGCGGCCGCTACGCCGCTTTCGGATACTGCGTCGTCTGCGGACGCTGCGCCGTCTTCGGAAACTGCGCCGCCTTCGGAAGCTGCGCCGCCATCGAACCCTGCGCCGCGTTCGAACGCTGCGCCGCTTTCCGGCGCCGCGCTCGGCCGCACGGACTCCACGGTGATCTCGTCGGGCAGGCCCATGCGCTCGCGGCGCATGCGCCAACGGCGCCGGGCGATCTCCCGCATGTCCTCGGCCGTGTCCGCTTCGTCCACGATCTCGAGGCCGAGCAGCGTCTCGACCACGTCCTCCATGGTCACGATGCCATCGACGCCGCCGTACTCGTCGACCACGAGCGCGATGTGTTCGCGCTCGGCGATCAGCTTGTCGAAGAGCTCGGGCACCGGGAGCGAGTCGTGCACCACGCTCATCTTCATGGCGAGCTCGCCGATGGGCAGCGAGAACTCGTCCCGGGCCGCGCGCAGAAAGAGCTCGCTCTTGAGCACGTAGCCCTTCACGTCGTCGATGTCGTCACCGAAGACCGGGATGCGGCTGAAGACGAGCGCCGCCCGTTCCCCGCCGCCGCCCTCGCGCGGGAGCACCTCACGAACCGTCTTCGTCGCCGGCAGCGCGAAGACCACCGTGCGCGGCGTCATGATGTCGCGCACGCGCAGCGAGCCGAGACGAAAGAGGTTCACCACCACCCGGCTCTCGCTCGGCGCGACCACGCCCTGCGCTTCGCCGAGCCGGGCGAGCGCGGCGAGCTCCTCCTTGCTCACCTTCGACTCGTGGCTGCCGCCCTCCTTCTTCATCGCCTTCGTGATGAGGCGGCTGATGGCCACGAAGGGCGCGAGGAGGCGAACGAGCCACGGCAAAAAGCCCGCCGTGAAGGGCACGAGCTGCTTCCAGTAGACGGCCCCGAGCGTCTTCGGGATGAGCTCGGAGAAGACGAGGATCAGCAGCGTCAGGACCGCGCTGATGGCACCGAGGTAGGTCTCGCCGAAGACCTTGGCCGCCTCGGCGCCGGCGCCCGCGGCCCCGATGGTGTGCGCGATGGTGTTGAGCGTGAGAATGGCCGCCAGGGGACGGTCCACGTCCGTCTTCAGGGCGAGCAGGGACTGGTGCAGCTTCGGCTTCACGTCCTCGAGGGCCGCGACGTAAGCCGGCGTCACGCTCAAGAGCACGGCCTCGAGAATCGAGCACAGGAAGCTGAAGACCAGCGCGACGGCGATGTAAACGAAGAGCAGCGTCATCGTGCGTCGCCCCCGCAAGGGAGGCCGCAGAGAGAAGAAACGTCCCGGACATCTTCCCGACGCACGGAGGCATGCGGCGAAGAGCTAAAGGACAGGACACGCAACCGTCGGGTGGCCATGGTCGAGCTGTGGTTCAGGCTACCCGGGCGCACGGGCGAAGGGAACGGCCGCCCGGGATTTCCGCGCGGGACGCGCCATGAGCCATGCGATGGGTGAAGTTCGATGACTGAGAAGCGCCGGGTGGTGGTGATCGGAGGAGGCTTCGGAGGCATGCACGTGGTGCAGGGCCTCCGCCGCGCGAAGCATGTCGAGGTCTCGCTCATCGACAAGGAAAACCACCACCTCTTTCAGCCGCTGCTCTACCAGGTGGCGACGGCGGGGCTGGGCTCCGGGTCCATCGCCGTGCCCATCCGCTCGGTCTTTCGTGAGCAGAAGAACGCCACGGTCTTCTTCGGCGAGGTGGAGACCGTCGACTTCGGCCAGCGGCGCGTGATGCTGAAGGACGGCGGCGAGGCCGAATACGACGACCTCGTCATCGCCGTGGGCGCGCAGAACAACTACTTCGGCAACGACCACTGGGCGAAGCACTCCTACGGGCTCAAGTCCATCCGCGACGCCATCGGCATCCGCGAGCGCATCCTCCTCGCCTTCGAAGAGGCCGAGCGCTACGAGGACTCGGAGCGGCGCCGGGAGATCCTCAGCTTCGTGGTCGTGGGCGGCGGGCCCACGGGCGTCGAGATGGCCGGCGCCATCAGCGAGCTCGGCCATATGGTGCTCGCCGGCGACTACCGACGCGTGAAGCCCGACGAGATCCGCGTGGTGCTCGTGGAGATGGCCGACCACGTGCTGACGCCCTTCAGCATGGAGCTCCGCCTCGCCGCCGAGCGTCAGCTCCGGGAGCTCAAGGTGGAGCTTCGCCTCGGCTCCAAGGTGCTGGACGTGCGCGAGGATTGCGTCGTGCTCGAAGACGAGGTCGTACCCGCGTCCGTGGTTGTCTGGGCCGCCGGCGTGAAGCCCGTCACCTTTCTCAAGGACCTGGGCCTCGAGCTCACACGCTGGGGGCACATCGTCGTCGACTCTTCCTGCCGCGTGCGCGGGCATGAGCACGTTTACGCCATCGGCGACTGCGCATGCTTCGTCGACGAAAAGACCGGCAAGCCGCTCCCGGGCGTGGCCCCCGTGGCCATCCAGCAGGGAAAACACGTCGCCAAGATCCTCGGCCGCCGCACGGACACGCACACGCCGGACAAGCCCTTCCGCTACCTGGACAAGGGCATCATGGCCACCGTGGGCCGGTCCCGGGCCGTGCTCGAAAAGGGCGCCATCAAGCTGAAGGGCTACCTGGCGTGGCTCGCCTGGGGCTTCGTGCACATCCTCTATCTGATCGGCTTCCGGAACCGCTTCATCGTCTTCTTCAACTGGTCCTACTCCTACTGGACCTTCAAGCGCGGCGTTCGCCTCGTGACGGGCCTCGCCGCCCGGCGACGCCTCGGGCGCATCGACCAAAAGGCCGGGCCGCGCATCCCCACGCGCCCGAGCAAGCTCGAAGAGCTCCGGCCCACGGGCTCGGAGTAGCGGCGCTCAGTCCAGCAGGACCTGGACGCCGTCCGCCACGGCCTTCGCCTTGGCGCGGGCCTCGTCGACGCTGGCTCCCCGCGCGAGCCCGACGCCGAGGCGGCGGTGTCCTGCGACCTCGGGTTTTCCAAAGAGGCGAAGGGCCGTGTCTTCGGCGAGGAGCGGCGCCGGGTCCACGCGGAAGCGCGGCGCCTCGCTCGTGCCGTCGCCGAGCACCACGTAGCTCGCGCCGGGACCGTGCAGGCGAACGCTCGGAATGGGCAGCCCGAGAATGGCCCGCGCGTGCAGCGCGAACTCGCTGAGGTCCTGGGTGATCATGGTGACCATGCCCGTGTCGTGCGGGCGCGGCGAGACCTCGCTGAACCACACCTCGTCGCCCTTCACGAACATCTCCACGCCGAAGACGCCGCGTCCCCCTACGTCGCCGGTGACCTTCTCGGCCATCTCCTCGGCGCGGCGGCGCGCCAGCGGGCTCATGGGCTGGGGCTGCCAGGACTCGTGGTAGTCGCCGTCCACCTGGCGATGCCCCACGGGCTCGCAAAAACTCGTGGTCGTGCCGCCGGCGCCGTCCGCGTGGCGCACGGTGAGCAGGGTGATCTCGTAGTCGAAGTCGATGAAGCCTTCGACGATGACCTTGCCCGCCCCGCCTCGGGCGCCCTCCCGCGCCAGGGCCCAGGCCCCAGCCACGTCCTCCGGCGTCCGCACCGTGCTCTGCCCCTTGCCCGAGGAGCTCATGATGGGCTTCACGACGCAGGGCAGACCGATGGTCTCGACGGCGCCCCGGAACTCGTCTTCGGTCTCCGCGAAGCGGTAGGGCGAGGTCTGCAGGCCCAGCTTCTCGGCGGCGAGGCGCCGAATGCCCTCCCGGTCCATGGTGAGGCGGGCGGCGCGGGCCGTGGGGATGACGTGATGCCCCTCGGCCTCCAACGCCAGCAGCGTGTCCGTGGCGATGGCCTCGATCTCCGGGACGATGAGGTCCGGCGTCTCGGCCTCGATGACCTCGCGGAGCTTCTCGCCGTCGAGCATGGGAAACACGTGGCAGCGGTGCGCGACCTGCATGCCCGGCGCGTTCGCATAGCGATCGCAAGCGACGACCTCGACGCCGAAGCGCTGGAGCTCGAGCACGACCTCTTTGCCGAGCTCGCCGGCGCCGAGAAAGAGCACCTTGGTGCGTGAGGCGGTGGTCGCCGTGCCGAGTTCGATGCTGTCGCTCATCGCCAAGTGTCCTTCGTGCGCCGGCCTGCGACGTACTCCTGGCGGCTCGGAACGTCGAGTCCCCACGCATGGACGGCTCCCCCGCAGCGCCCGGGCGCCCTATGAATGGGGTAGGCGATGAAGGTGAAGCTCCTCGAGGACATCGCGTCCGTCGATCCCGTCGCCTGGAACCGGCTCGCCGGTCCCGACGACCCCTTTTCGACCCACGCCTTTCTGGCCACGCTCGAAGCGAGCGGGAGCGTCGGCGCGGGCTCTGGCTGGCATCCGGTGCACGTCACGGTCTGGGACGAGGACGGCGAAGGAGAGGACGAGCTCCTCGGCGCGCTCCCGCTCTACGTGAAGGAGCACAGCTACGGGGAGTACATCTTCGACTGGGCCTGGGCCGACGCCGCCATGCGCGTGGGCGCGGACTACTACCCGAAGCTCGTGGCCATGGCGCCCTTCACGCCGGCCACGGGTTCGCGGCTCCTGTTACGACCGGACCAGGAGGCCCGGCGGCGGGACATCCTCGGCGCGATGCTCGTGGGCGCCTTCGAGGTCGCCGAGCAGATCGAGGCCTCGTCCCTGCATTTCCTCTACGTGACCGAGGAGGAACGCGACGCGCTGCTCGCGCTGCACCCGGAGCTGATGCCCCGGCTCTCCATGCAGTACCACTGGCACAACCGCGCGGACGCGCCCTACGCGGACTTCGACGACTACCTCGCCGCCTTCCGGAGCGCGGAGCGGAAGAAGGTGCGGAAGGAGCGGCGGCGCGTGGCGGAAGCGGGCCTCGACGTGCAGCTCCTCGAGGGAGCCGAGATCACGCCGGCCGTGTGGCGCTTCCTGGACCAGGTCTACCGGAACACGGCGAACCGCAAATGGGGCACGCCCTACCTTTCGCGCGCCTTCTTCGAGTTGGCTTCGGAGAGGCTCGCGGACATCGCCCTGGCCGTGGTGGCCTTTCGCGACGGCGAGCCCGTGGCCGCGACGCTCAACTTCGAGCGCGGCCGGCACGTCTACGGTCGCTACTGGGGCTGCCTCGAAGCCCACGAGATGCTGCACTTCGAGCTCTGCTACTACCGGCTCATCGAGCGGGCCATCGCCCGCGGCGCCACGCGCTTCGAAGCCGGCGCGCAGGGACAGCACAAGATCAAGCGCGGGCTCTTGCCCTCGAAGGTGCACAGCGTGCACTGGGTCCGGCACCCGGTGCTTCGCGACGCCGTGCAGGATTTCCTGCCGCGGGAAGCCGGCGCCATGCAGCGCGAGATCGAGGAGCTCACGCGCTCCGGCCCCTTCAAACGCGAGTGACGCGCTCAAACGCGGGGCGCGTCGCCCACGCTGAGGAAGAGCGCGTCGCCGCTGGCCTCCGCTGCCCGGGCCAGCGCGACGAGGCAGCCGAGGGGCCCGCGCCAGCTCTCGACGGTGCAGGCCTCGAGCAGCTGCTCGCGGCGAAAGGGGTTGCCGACGGCGCCCAGCGCCTCGCGCCATCCGCGGACCCAGTCGGTGAGCAGCGCTTCGAGGGTCGGTCCGTCGCTCGCGGCCAGGGCGGCCAGGAGCGAGGGCGAAACGCGATGGAGGGTCGTGTCCGGGTGCGGCCGGAGCGCCTCCTCGCTCGCTGGGCCGGGCACTCCCGCGGCCTGGGCGAGGGCTCTTAGGCCCTGCGGGTCGAGACCCGGCACCTCGGCGAAGCCATGCCTCTGCCGCGCAGCCTCCGCGTCCGCGGTCAAAAACGGCACCATCTGCCGCTCCCCGGAGACCGGGTCGACGAAGAGCCGGCCCGAGCTGTCGTGTCCACCGCGCTCGTGCACGGCGGTCCACACGGCGAAAGCGTCCGCGGCGGGACAGGTGAAGAGCTCGGAGGGGCCACTCATGGCGCCGGGGAGCGTATCAGTGCTGGTCCCGAGGGGACCAGCGGGCCGCCAGGTCACCGGCCGGAGGCGGCCTCCGCGAGCGCCCGGCCGAGGTCTTCGGCGCCCCTGAAGCGATGCTCGGGGCAGGTGCGGAGCAGCTGCGCGATGGCCCGCACCAAGTGCAATGGCGCATCCGCGCGGTAGAGGGCCACGCTCGGCGCTGGCTCGCGCACGAGCTGCGCCGTGAGGTGCGCGATGGACCCGCCGGTGAAGGGAGCCCGCCCGGTGAGCGCATAAAAGAGGACGGCCCCCGCGCTCCAGAGGTCGGACGCCCGGCCCATGGGCCGCTGCACGACTCGTTCGGGCGGGACGAAGCCCGAGGCGAGGCCACCGGCCGCCGCGGGTGCCGGCAAGGGCGGCGTACGCGCGACGTGGTCGCCGCCGGCGTCGAGGCGCGCGATATGCCCGAAGCCCGTGAGCTGGATGCGGAGCCCTTGGCTGGCGTCCGGCGCCAGGAGCACGTGCTCCGGGCAAAGGCTCCCGTGCACGAAACCCGCGCCATGAAGGGCCTCCAGCGCTGATGCGAGGCTGCGCCCGAGCGCCACGGCCTCCTCCGCGACGAGCGGTCCGCGCCGGAGGCGCCGCGCGAGACTGACGCCCGGGAAGGCCTCGAGCAGCATCCAGCGGGTCCCGTCCGGAATGCGGCCGCTGCCCTGGAGCGTCGGAAGCGCCCGGTGGCCCTGGGCCTGCAGCGCCGCCTCCCGCGCCGCGAAGGCCGCCGCGGCGTCGGCGCTCGCGTTCGGCCGGAGCAGCCAGGCCCGGGCAAGCTCCCCGGTGCGCGCGTGACGCGCCGTATGAAGCCCCGTGGCGGCGTCCCGGCGCCCGAGCACCCAGGGCCCCGTACGGAGCCACGGGTCCGTCCGATAGCGCGGTCGCACGCCGGAGTGGTCTCCGGTGTCCGGGGCTTCGTCGGCGGGCGCGTTCACGGTGCAGCCTACGCCGCGCCGGTCCCATCCTCCCCCGCCGGTCGCGGCTCCTTACGACTTCGGGAGGCCGTCCTCCGGCGGCAGCACCTCGGCCGCGAGCACGCGGTGCAGCTTGAGCTGGCGCCGCGACAGCCCGTGCGCGCCGCGCTGAACGACGTTGAGCAGGGTCTCCGAGCGGTCCATGAGAATGCGCTCCACGCGCACGTCGCGCACGGTCTCGAGCGCGTCCCTCCCGAGGTAGCGGATCCGGAGCGTCCCATCCTCGAAGAACGCCTCCTCGAGCGCGGCGCGCACCTCGGGCGGGACCGGCGGTGCGGGTACGCCGATGTAGTCGAGGCGCTCGAGCTCCGTACCGAGGGCGCGCTGCGCCGACGCGTCGAGAGCGGCGCGCACCTTGTCCACGGCGCCGGCGAGCGTGCGGGCGAAGGGCAGGATTCGCATGCGCGCGAGCCAATCCCCGGCGCCGATGAGCACCGCCGCCTCGCGCGGGGTGAAGTTGACCGGCGGCAGCGTGTAGCGCCGGTCGAGGGCGTAGCCGCCTCCGCGACCGCGCTCGGCATGAAGCGGGAGCTCCGCGGCGCGAAGGGAGGCGAGATCCCGGTAGATCGTGCGCACGGTCACACCGAACCGCTCCGCGAGGGCCTCGGCAGTGACCCCCGTTCGTCGCGCCCGAAGATGTTCCGCCAGGGCAAAGAGGCGCTCTGCGCGCGTCATGCGGAAGTCTACCGTGCGCAGAGCGAACGGGCGCCAGGGGACGCGGATTCTGATCCCGCGCCCTTTACAGTCTCGGGGGTTCCACGTAGCGTGACCGTTGCTTCAAACGACAGGCGGCTCCTTCGCGCGGCACTTTTCAGCCACGGTTAGCTCAGGGACGGGCGCCGGGGTCGTGCTGCTTCGGGAGAGCCGTTAGGAGTCTGACATCGATCGCTGCCGACGTTCGGCAGCTACCAGGGATCGCCTTTCATGCTCAGTGCGCGCTTTTCTTCGCCCTTCCTTCTTTCCTTTCTACTGACGCTCTCCTTCGCCGCCCTCGGATGCGGCGACGACCCGGTCCAAGTGACGGACCTCGGGCCGTGCGTGAGCGGCACCGTCGACTGCAGCGGGACCTGCGTCGACACGAACGTCGACCCCAGCCACTGCGGCGCCTGCGGCACGGTCTGCAGCGGCGACGAGGTGTGTGACCGGGGCACCTGCGCGGGCAGCTGCTCGGACACGCTCGACGATTGCGACGGCAGCTGCGTCGACCTCTTCATCGACGGGAACAACTGTGGCGCCTGCGGGACCGCCTGCGACGTCGGCGAGCGCTGTCGCGTCGGTGAGTGCGTGCTGAACTGCCAGACCGGCCGCGACGATTGCGGCGGCGTGTGCGTGGACCTCGACACGGACCGCGAAAACTGCGGCGGCTGCGGCACCGTCTGCCCCGGCGGCGAGATCTGTGACCGTGGCCTCTGCGAGCCGGACTGCGCCGAGGGCTTCGATGTCTGCGGTGGCGTTTGCACGGACATCCAGAACGACCCGATGGCCTGCGGCGATTGCGATACGTCCTGCGGCGAGGAAGAGGTCTGCTCGGCGGGCGCGTGTGCTCAGTTCTGCCCGGCGGGCCTGAACGACTGCTCCGGCAGCTGCCGGGACCTCATGAACGACCGCGAAAACTGCGGCGCGTGTCTTAACCCCTGCCCCGAAGGAGCGATCTGCGATGGCGGCTTCTGCACGCTGAACTGCCAGGACGGCCTCACGCTCTGCATGAACCCCGACGGCACGCAGTGCCGGGACCTGCTGACGGACACGAACAACTGCGGCACCTGCGGCATGGCCTGCCCCGGCGGCCAGGTCTGCGTCGACGGCGCCTGCGAGGCGTCCTGCCTCCCGGGGCTCACGGCTTGCGGCACGCCGCCGCTCTGCGTGGACGTCGACCTCGACGAGGCGAACTGCGGCACCTGCGGCACCATCTGCGCCGCCGGTGAGTTCTGCGTGGACGGCGCCTGCGGCACGGCCTGCGAGGACCCGGACGAGACCAACTGCAGCGGCGTCTGCGTCGACACGGACGCCGACGTCGCCAACTGCGGCGGCTGCGGAACGGCCTGCGGCGTCGACCAGCTCTGCGCCCTCGGCACCTGCGTCGACGAGGTGCTCTGCCCGGCGCCCTTCGACATCTGCGCCGGCATCTGCGTGGACACGCGCTTCGACGTCGACAACTGCGGGAGCTGCGGCTTCGAGTGCGGCGCCCTGCAGGGCTGCCGCGGCGGTGAGTGCGTGGACTTCGCCATGGACATGGGGACTGACGCAGGTAGCGAGGAATGAGCGTTCGCTACCCGCCTGCGGCTTCCGAACCTTCATCTGTGAGCATCATGAATCGCTTTCTCACTCTCTTCGCCGTCGCTGCGTTGGCCCTCGGGGCTTGCGGCGAGGACACACCTCCCCTCTCTCCCGATGCGGGACCGAGCTGCGACGCGCCGCTCGAGCTTTGCGGCACCGCCTGCGTCGACCCGCGCTTCGACCCGAGCAACTGCGGCGGCTGCGGCGTCGCCTGCGAGGCAGGCCTCGTGTGCGCCATGGGCGCCTGCGCGGCGAGCTGTCCGGCCGGCTTCGACGAGTGCGTGGAGGACGACGGCCCCGTCTGTCGCAACACCAGCACGGACCGGCGCAACTGTGGCGCTTGCGGCGAGCCCTGCCCGAACGGTGAGGTCTGCCAGGCCGGCACCTGCACCATCGAGTGCCAGCTCGGGCAGACGCTCTGCGGCGGTCGCTGCGTCGACACGATGCGCGAAAAGGACAACTGCGGCGGCTGCGGCACGGTCTGCGGCGCCGGCGAGTTCTGCGTCGCCGGAAGCTGCGCGCCGAACTGCCCGTCGGACCTGACGGCCTGCGGTGACGCCTGCGTCAACACGCTCCAGGACCCGGCCAACTGCGGCGCCTGTGGCACGGCCTGCCTCGGCAACCAGGTCTGCGGCGCCGGCGCGTGCAACGACTTCTGCCCCACGGACCTCACGGACTGCGGCACGCTCTGCGCCGACATCGACACGGACCGCTTTAACTGCGGCGCCTGCGGCGTGGCCTGCGCGGCCGGTGAGCTCTGCGAAGAGGGCGTGTGCAACTTCGCCTGCCCCGTCGGCCTCGACGATTGCGAAGGAAGCTGCGTCGACTTCCAGACGGACCGCTTCAACTGCGGCGGCTGCGGCACCTCCTGCGGCGCCGGCGAGGTGTGCGACGGCGGCGTGTGCGGCACCACCTGCACGCCGGGGCTGACCGCCTGCGAAGGCGGTTGCTTCGACCTCACCACGAGCAACCTGCACTGCGGTCGCTGCACGGGTCGCTGCCTCGGCGACGAGATGTGCGAGTCCGGCGTGTGCGAGCTGGACTGCCCCATGGGCGAGGTCAACTGCGGCGGCAGCTGCGTGGACCTGAGCTCCTCGGCCACGAACTGCGGCCTCTGCGGCGCGGTTTGCGGCAACCGGCAGATCTGCGTCGACAGCCGCTGCGCGGTCAGCGAGGACTGCCCCGCGGGCTTCACCGACTGCGAGGGTGTGTGCGCCGACACCCGCTACGACGGCCTGAACTGCGGCACCTGCGGGACCATTTGCGGCCGCGACGAGGTCTGCGTCGATTCGGCCTGCACGACCATCGAGATCGACCCCGGTCAGATCTTCATGGTGGGCCACGACTACGACAACACGAACGCCAGCATGAACCGGCTCATCGCCAATCTCGTGCTGAAGAGCGAGGAGCGCGCGACCATCGACATGCTCCTCTACGACCAGTACTCGGACCCGGGTTCGAGCTTCGGCGCCGGCGAGGCGGAAGAGCTCGAAGACGCCATCGTGGAGACCGCCCGCGGCCTCGGTCGGACCGTGCGGTCGACGCGGCTGCGCACCTCCGGCGGCCTCGACGCGGCGCTGACGCGCGCCGTCGACGTCTTCGTGGTCGCCGAGCAGGAGCGTGCGCCCTTCCCGGCAATGACGACCTTCGACGGCATCGCGCGGACCTGGGAGCCCATTCTCGAGGAGTTCCTCGAGTCCGGCGGCATCGTCATCGTCCTCTTCTCCTTCGACGACGAGTGGCGCCTGGTCAACCGGCCCACGCTCGTGACGGGCACGCCGACGGTCACCAGCATCGCCTTCCTCGGCAACATCGAACTTGCGCCGGGTGCCACGCCCGCGGCCTTCCCGGAGGTCGCCGGCGTCGTCACGCCCTACACGGGCGAGAGCACGACCCGCTACATCACTGGCATCACCAACGGGACCACCCTCTTCCAGGATGGCGCGGGCAACCCGGTCGTCGTGAGGGTCGACCCCATCGAGTCGACCACGACCCCCTAACCCGACCACGCGAAAATCCGAGGGCCCCGGCACGGGTCGGGGCCCTCTTCATCTGCCTCCGTTTCCCCACCTGGGAGTCTGTTCCATGCGCTTACTTCGACTGATTTCGTATCTCTCTCTCGCGGCGGGCATCTCGCTGGCCGGCTGTGGGGACGACCCGGTGGTGATGAACCCAGACGGCGGTCCCATCTGCGCCGACCCGCTCGCGCTCTGCGGCCCGACCTGCGTCGACCCCCGCTTCGACCCAAACAACTGCGGGGCCTGCGGCAACGCCTGCGGTGATGGCCTCGTCTGCGCCATGGGCGCGTGCTCAGCCAGCTGCCCCGCGGGCTTCGACGAGTGCGTCGAGCGCGACGGGCCCGTGTGCCGCGACACCTCCAGCGACCAGCGGAACTGCGGTGGCTGCGGGGACATCTGTCCGAACGGGAACGTGTGCCTCGACGGCGCCTGCACGCTGGAGTGTCAGCCCGGGCTGACGGAGTGCGACGACGGCCGCTGCGTCGATACGATGCGCGAGGCCGAGAACTGCGGCGGTTGCGGCGCCGCCTGCGCGGCCGGTGAGTTCTGCGTGGAGGGCGCCTGCGCCCCGAACTGTCCGCCGACGCTGACCGCCTGTGAGGGGCAGTGCGTCAACACGCTGCAGGACCCGTCGAACTGTGGCGCCTGCGGCACCGCCTGCCTCGGCAACCAGGTCTGCGGCGCCGGCGCATGCAACGACTTCTGCCCGGCCGACCTCGAGGACTGCGGCACGCTCTGCGCCGACCTCGACACGGACCGCTTCAACTGCGGCGCCTGCGGCGTGAGCTGCGCGGCCGGCGAGCTCTGCGAAGAGGGCGCGTGCAACTTCGTCTGCCCCGAGGGCCTCGGCGACTGCGAGGGCAGCTGCGTGGACTTCCGCACCGACCGCTTCAACTGCGGCGGCTGCGCTGTGGCCTGCGGCGACGGCGAGGTGTGCGACGACGGTCTCTGCGGCGCGACCTGCACGCCGGGCCTGACCGCCTGCGAGGGCGGCTGCTTCGATCTGGCGACGAGCGAAGTGCACTGCGGCCGCTGCACGGGACGCTGCCTCGGCGACGAGACCTGCGAGCTGGGCGTCTGCGAGCTCGACTGCCCCATGGGCGAGGTCAACTGCGACGGAAGCTGCGTCGACCTGACCTCCTCGGCCACCAACTGCGGCCTGTGTGGTGCCGCCTGCGGGGAGCGCCAGATCTGCGTCGACAGCCGCTGCGCCATCAGCGAGGACTGCCCCGTCGGCTTCTCACTCTGCACGGACGAGTGCTCGGACCTGCGCTTCGACCCGGACAACTGTGGCGCCTGCGGCGCGGCCTGCGGGCGCGGCGCGGCATGCGTCGACAGCGTGTGCGAAGCCCTGGACATCGTGCCGGGGCAGATCATCGGCATCGGCCACGACTACTTCGCGAGCAACGCTTCGGCGGACCGGCTGCTGGCGAACGCGGCGCTCCTCTCGCCGGAGACGGGCACCATCGACATCCTGATCTTCGACGAGTTCTCGGACGTCACGCCCACCGGCGAGGTGGCCAACATGGAGGCGGGCTTCCGGACTGCGACCGCGCTGGGGCGCTCGGTTCGTTTCACGCGGCTGAGCAACAACACGCGGCTCGCCCTCGAGCTTACGCCGGACATCGACGTCTTCGTGCTCCCGGAGGTCGAGAGCTTCCCCGCCCCGGCCACCGGGCCCATCGCCATCGCCTGGGAGACCACGCTTCGAGACTTCATCGACGCGGGTGGCATCATCGTCGTGGCGTTCCGAAGCGGCGACTCGAGCTGGCGATTCATCAACCGGCCGACGCTGCTGGCGGGAACGATTACGAACACCATCGGGTCCGGCAGCATCAACCTCGCCCCCGGCGCGTCGCTTACGGACCCGCTCTTGACGGGCGTGGCTCTTCCCTACGGTTCGCTCAACGCCACGGGATCGCTGAGCGGAGCTACGGGACAGGAGAACATCCTCCAGGACCCGAGTTCCCGGAACATCGTGTTCCGCGTCGAGCCCTGACGCCTTTACGTCGCGCGACCTGAAGGAGGCCCGGGACCCGCGAGGGACCCGGGCTTTCTTCGATTGCAGCGTTATTCGGGTCGTTCGTCGCGCGTGATGCGGATGAACGTCGGTGCATGGTGTACGCTCTCGGCGGGGAAGCTCTAGCGACCCCGCGGGGGACCTTTCACGCCATGCGCTCTTCTTTGCTTCGCCTCTCCAGCAGCTTCGCCCTGCTCCTGCTTCTTTCGTCCTGTGGGGACAGCGCCGTGGTGCCGATGGGCGACGCAAGCGTTGCCTGCACGGACCCGCTTCTCCTCTGCGGCGCCACCTGCGTGGACCCGCGCTTCGACCCGACCAACTGCGGCGCCTGCGGCGCCTTCTGCGAGGCCGGCGAGTTCTGCGTCATGGGCGCCTGCGGCGGCGCCTGCCCGGCGGGCTTCGACGAATGCGAGGGCGTGTGCACGGACGTCGACGTCGACGCGCAGAACTGCGGCGGCTGCGACGTGCGCTGCCAGCTCGGCCAGACCTGCGAGGCGGGCGTTTGCGAGTGGACCTGCGGTCCCGGTGAGACCGACTGCGGCGAACGCTGCGCCAACCTCATGCGCGACCCGCAGGATTGTGGCGCCTGCGGCAACGTCTGTGGCGCGGGTCAGCTCTGCATGGACAGCGCCTGCGTGGGCAACTGCCCGAGCGCGCTCACGGCGTGCGGCGGGAGCTGCGTCGACCTCAGCCGCGACTTCGGCAACTGCGGCGCCTGCGGGACCGCATGCGCGGGCAACGAGATCTGCGAAGCGGGAGCCTGCATCGGATTCTGTCCGGAAGGCTTCGAGGATTGCGAGACGAGCTGCGCCGACCTGCAGCGTGACCCGGCCAACTGCGGCGCTTGCGGCGTAGCGTGCGGGACGTCCGAGGAGTGCTTCGAGGGCGCCTGCCGCGTCGTCTGCCGGCCCGGACTCTTCGAGTGCGACGGCCGGTGCCAGGATCTCCGCTCCTCGCGCGTGGCCTGCGGTGACTGCTTCACCTCCTGCGGCGCTGGGGAGGTCTGCAACGAGGGCCGCTGTGCCCCAACCTGCTCGCCGGGGCTCGCGGTGTGCGAGGGCGGCTGCTTCGACCTCGCGACGAGCTTCGACAACTGCGGCGCCTGCGGCGACTCCTGCCTGGGCGAGGAGGCCTGCGTGGCCGGCGACTGCACGCTGGACTGCGCCATGGGCGAAACGAACTGTGATGGCTTTTGCCGGAACACGCGCGACGACGCGCTGAACTGCGGCCGCTGCGGCCTCGAATGCCCGGAGCGGAACATCTGCGACGCAGGCTTCTGCCGGCCGAGCACCGAGTGCCCCGTGGGCTTCACGCTCTGCGGCGGCACCTGCACGGACACACGCTTCGACCCGGCCAACTGCGGCGCCTGCGGCGTGACCTGCGGGCGTGGCGCTGCGTGCGTGTCGAACGTCTGCGAGGCCCTCGACGTCATCCCGGGCCAGATCATCGGCATCGGTCACGACTACTTCCAGACCAACGCCCAGGCGGACCGGCTGCTGGCCAACGCCGCGATTCAGTCGCCGGAGACCGGGACGATCACGATTCTGATCTTCACGCAGTTCAGTGACACCAGGGGCACCGTTGCCACCGGGGCCGCGATTGGTGAGGTGGGCGTGGTCGAGGCTGGGTTCCGAACGGCGAGCGCGCTGGGTCGCACGGTCTCGATCAGCAGGCTCACCAACTACCTCGACCTTTCCACGCGCCTGACCTCGGATGTCGACGTCTTCGTCCTTCCGGAGGTCGAGGGAGGGGTGTCGCCAGCTGCTGCGACGATCGCGGCGGCGTGGGAGACGACACTTCGCGACTTCATCGACGATGGAGGCATCATCGTGACGGCCTTCCGTTCCGGCGATCAAAGCTGGCGCTTCATCAACCGACCTACGCTGCTCTCGGGTGCGCCCACCATCAGCAACGTGCTCACGAACATTCGGTTGGCCACGGGTGCTTCAGCGACGGACCCGCTCCTCACGGGAGTCAGCCTGCCCTACGGCATTCTCAACGCGTCGGGCACACTCAACAACCTGCCGGTGGGAGCGGAGACCCTGCTCAGCGATAGCCGCGGGTTTCCGGTCGTCTTCCGCTACGAACCGTGAGTGAGTGCGGCGGCCCCCCGAGCGCGCGGGGCCGCTATGGGGTGTCTGCGCCTCGGGCGCCGCGAAACATCGACGCCCGGTAGTAGCGGAGCTCTTCGATGCTCTCGCGGATGTCGTCGAGAGCGCGGTGGGCCGCCTTCTTTTTGGGGCGCGCCGCGTAGGGCTCCGGGTACCAGCGGCGGCCGAGCTCCTTGATCGTCGAGACGTCGACGATGCGGTAGTGGAGGTAGGCGTCGAGCGTCGGCATGTACTTGGCGAGGAAGCGCTTGTCCTGGTGCACGCTGTTGCCCGCGAGCGGCGCGCTCTGCTCGGTGCAGTGGGCCTGGACGAAGGCGAGCACCTCGGCCTCGACCTCGACCTCGGCCTGCGCCGCCGCGCGCACGCGCTCCGTGAGACCCGAGGCGCCGTGGTGCGTGGTGTTCCACTCGTCCATGGCGGCGAGTGTCTCCTCGCTCTGATGAACCACGAGGTTCGGGCCCTCGGCGACGATCTCGAGCTCCCCGTCCGTGACGATGGCGGCGATCTCCAAGATGCGGTCCGCTTCCGGGTCCAGGCCCGTCATCTCGAGGTCGACCCAGAGCAGCCGGTCGTCACGGGGATCGCTCATACTGCAAAACTACCACGGAGCGGTGAGCCGTCGCGAGTCCGGGGCAGGGCCTTCAGGGCCCGAAAGGCGAGGGCGGCGCGGAGGGCGCGATGAACAGGCCGAGGGCCGCGTGCCGCCGGCGCACGTAAGGGCCGCGCTCGCGGACGCGGCGCGCGAGGCCCAGCGCCGTCTCCTGAAGAGCCGCGGCGCCGTCGGCCGCCTCGAGGGAAGCGTTCCAGGCCGCACAGGCCACCTGCAGCGCGTCCTCGGCGCGGCCCACGGACGCCGCCGCCGCGCGCGTAGCGGCCTCGTCGGGGCCGGGCCGCTCCCCGGCCAGCGCCCGAGCGAAGGGCAGCGCCGGGTCCGGCAAAGGCTCGGGAAGCGGAGCGTCGACGAGGCTCGATTCGTCGCCGCGGGCCGGCCGCGCCGGGAGCGCCAGGTCGAGGCCGAGCACGGCGGCCTCGCGCCCTACGCGGAGCACCCGCGCGCCGACGAGCGCCCCGCCCGGCGCGCGCACGAGCACGCGCTCCGCCCCGGCGACCAGCGACGGCGCCACGCGGACGAAACGCGAGAGGAGGCCCGGCGAGAAGGCGAGGCGCGGCGCCTCCGGGTCCGTGTCCGTGTCCGTGTCCGTGTCCGTGTCCGTGTCCGTGTCCGTTTCCGTTCCCGTTTCCGTTCCCGTTTCCGCCGCCGCGATCACCTCGCCCACGCCGCGGGCCCACCGGGCGGCGCAGCGCCGGCTCGCGGCCTGCTCCTCTTGCGCATCGAGCGCGCGGAGGGCCAGCACCTCGACGCGGGGGCTCGCTGGAGCAGCATCGGGCGCCGGCTCCTCGGCCGCTCCGGCGTCGCCCGGCGGGCTCGCGAGAACGCGAAGGGAGGCCCGGAGCGTCTCCCAAGCCCGCGCGAGGCGTGCATCCAGAGTTGGGCCCGAATGCTCGAGCGACAGCTCGAGGGCCCGGCTCCCCGCCGCCACCTGCACCACATCGCGCCGCTCGTTGCCCTTCGCGAACTCGACGCGCCGAAGCGCGTAGCCCTGGAGCGTGCCGGCCGATGGCTCTCCGCTGGCCGCCCAGCCTTCGCTCCGGAGCCGGGCCAGCGACGCGCCGTGTGCACCACGGCCGGTGGGCACCGACTGGATCACGATGCGCCCGAGCGGCCCCTCGAGCACGTAGCGATGCGCCGCTCGCTCGGGCGCAGCGGGCTGGCTGGCGTCCTCCAGCGCTTCGAAGCGCGGCATGCCCGGCGTGTAGGCGGCGAAGCCCGCGGCAGGGTCCTCGAGCCAGCGACCGGCGCCCAGGTCCAGGCGCCCGTCGCCGGGGGGCGCGAGGGAGCGCGCGGGGTCGATGCGGAGCCCGTCGAAGAAGCGCCGGAGCTCGCCGGCCACGCGGGCCTCGTCGGCCGCGGCCACCTGAGCCCAGATGCGTACGCGCACGCCGCGCCCCACATGCACGCGAGCGCGAACCACGCGCACGCCTCGCGCGTCCGGCACATCGAGCACGCCCTCGTCGACGAAGGTGCCCAGCCAGCTCCGGTAGCGACGGCGACTGCGCAGATGAGGCACGGCTCCGAGCGGCGGCGCCCAAGCGACGCCGTCGTCCGGGAGCCAGACTTCGACGCCGTAACGCGCGCCGCCAACCTCGGCCCTCGCGTCGACGACCTCCGCGCCGCGCCCGGCGTCGTCCCGGCGAAAGCGCGTAACCGCGGGCGGCGCGGGAAAGGCGGCGGTCACTCCATGGGCCGAAAAGGGCACGGCGACCGCGACCGTCGGGGCCGCGACGAGGCCGGGAGCCGGGAGCGGAGCCGCCGGCGCAGGGACCGCCGAGCGCCGCGGCGAGGGTCCGCACGCGACGCCCGCGAGGAGCATGGGAATCACGAAGGCCCGCACCCTTGACGCATACCCGAGTTCCGCGGGCGATGCCTCCTGACGACGCATTGCCGCCTTGGGGAGCGTGCCGTAAGACCCCGCGAAACCCGAGGCCCGGCGCCCGCGCGACGACCCGCCCGAGCTCCGCACGGTGGACGCGAGCCCTGAAGGACCGCCCTTGACCACGAACAGCCCTAGCGAGCTCCTCCGGGACCTGCCGCCCTACGCCCTCGAACACCTGAAGGCGCTCGAGGCGGAGAGCATTCACATCATCCGCGAGGCCGCCGCCGAGTTCGACAACCCGGTGATGCTCTACAGCATCGGCAAGGACAGCTCCGTGATGCTGCGGCTGGCGCAGAAGGCCTTCGCGCCGGGGACGCTGCCCTTCCCGCTGATGCACATCAACACGACGTGGAAGTTCCGGGAGATGATCAGCTTCCGGGACCAGCTCGTGAAGGACCTCGGCCTCCGGCTCATCGAGAGCCGGAACGAGGAAGGGGTTGCGGCCGGCGTGAACCCCTTCGACTACGGATCGAGCAAGTACACGAACCTGATGAAGACCGTGGCCCTCAAGGCCGGGCTGACGCGCTACGGCTTCGACTGCGCCTTCGGCGGCGCCCGCCGCGACGAGGAGAAGAGCCGCGCCAAGGAGCGCATCTATTCCTTCCGCGACGCGCACCACCAGTGGGACCCGAAGAACCAGCGGCCGGAGCTCTGGAACCTCTACAACGCGAAGATCATCAAGGGCGAGAGCGTCCGGGTCTTCCCGCTCTCCAACTGGACCGAGCTCGACATCTGGCTCTACATCATGGTCGACCGGATTCCCGTGGTGCCGCTCTACTTCGCGAAGGAGCGGCCCGTCGTCGAGCGCGAGGGCCAGTGGATCATGGTCGACGACGACCGCCTGCGGCTTCGGGAAGGCGAGACGCCGCAGCTGAAGAAGGTCCGCTTCCGGACCCTCGGCTGCTACCCGCTCACCGCGGGCGTCGAGTCCGAGGCGGAGACCGTCGAGGAAGTCATCCAGGAGATGCTGCTCACCAAGTGGAGCGAGCGGCAGGGCCGGCTCATCGATTTCGATGAAGAGGGCTCCATGGAGAAGAAGAAGCGCGAAGGGTACTTCTGATGAGCGAGCTTCAGCCCGGAGCCGGTGGCGAAGGCGCCCTGGTTCGCGAGAACATCACCGAGTACCTGAAGCGTTACCAGCGCAAGGAGCTGCTCCGCTTCGTGGCCGTGGGCAGCGTCGACGACGGCAAGTCGACGCTCATCGGCCGGCTCCTTCACGACACGGGCATGGTCTACCAGGACCAGCTCGACGCCGTGAAGAAGGCCACCACCATGGAGGGCGAGGAGATCGACTTCTCGCTCTTCACCGATGGGCTGAAGGCCGAGCGCGAGCAGGGCATCACCATCGACGTCGCCTACCGCTACTTCGCCACGGAGAAGCGGAAGTTCATCATCGCGGACACGCCGGGCCACGTGCAGTACACGCGGAACATGGTGACCGGCGCGTCGACGGCGAACGTGGCGCTCATTCTCATCGATGCGCGCCATGGCGTGCTCGAGCAGAGCCGGCGCCACGGGTACATCGCGTCGCTCCTCGGCATCCGGCATCTCGCCGTGTGCGTGAACAAGATGGACCTCGTTGGCTATGATCGAGAGGTCTACGAGCGCATTCGCCGAGACCTCGGCGAGTTCACGAAGGACCTGAGCTTCACGGACGTCACCTACTTCCCCGTGAGCGCGCTGAAGGGCGCCAACGTGGCGTCGGCCAGCGAGAAAACGCCCTGGTACGACGGGCCCACGGTGCTCGAGTACCTGGAGAATGTGCCCATTGCCCGGGACCGGAACCTCGAGAGTTTCCGCTTTCCCGTGCAGACCGTGCTCCGACCGAACCTCGACTACCGCGGCTTCGCGGGCGAGGTAGCGAGCGGCAAGGTGAAGCCCGGCGACGAGGTGCTCGTGCTGCCGGCGGGAACACGGTCACGGGTCAAGGTCATCGACACCTACGACGGTCCCCTGGCGGAGGCGCACGCGCCCATGGGCGTCGTGATTCGCCTCGAAGACGAGGTCGATTGCAGCCGCGGCGACATGATGGTGCGGCCGGACGACCGGCCGCGGGTCACGCGCACCTTCGAGGCCCACGTGGTGTGGATGGCCGAGGCGACGCTGGACCCGCAGAAGACCTACGTGCTCAAGCACACGACGCAGGAGACGCGGGCGCAGGTCGACCGCGTGCACTGGAAGAAGGACCTCGAGACCCTCGAGGAGAACCCGGCGCCCACGCTCGGGCTGAACGACATCGGGCGGCTCACGCTCACGACGCACAAGCCGCTCTACGTGGACGGCTACCAGGACAACCGCGCGACGGGCGCGTTCATCCTCATCGACTCGCTCACGAACAACACCGTGGGCGCCGGGATGATCATCGGCGACCGGGAGCGGGCACAGGATCTCGAGGCGGCGCTCAAGGAGCTCCGGGCCGGTTCGGGCCTCCGTCCGCAGACGCAGGTGAGCCCGCGCGAGCGCGTGGCGCGCATGGGCCAGAAGGGCGCCACGGTGTGGCTCACGGGACGGCCCGGCAGCGGCCGCTGGAGCCTCGCCTACGCCCTCGAGCGCCACCTCTTCGACCTGGGGCGCACGGCGACGGTGATCGACCCGACGGGCGAAGACCTGCGCTCCATCATCAGCGCCTGCAAGGCCGCGACGGACGCCGGCCTCGTGTGCATCTGCGCCTTCCCGAGCTACCACATCGAGGACCGGGAGCGGCTCCGGGAGCGCATCGGGGCCGACCGGGTCATCCAGGTGTACGTGAACACGGACCCGGCGCTCTGCGCCGAGCGCCGCCCGGACGCCCAGGTCGACGACTTCGACCCGCCGCGCCAGCCGGACCTGACCATGGCCCTCGACGGCGTCCGCATCGAAGACGCGGTCAAGACCATCGTCAGCGACCTCGAAAAACGCGGCCAACTCGAAGCCGAGTGAGCGGAGGCGTCCCGGCCGCCTGCGGGTAGTTCGCCCTTCGGTCGCTGGCGGGCAAGAAGCGAGGGACGAGGAAAGGCCCGTGGGCGCGTATCGCGAGAAGGGGGAGCCGGGCCGGCCGAAGCGCGGGCTCCATCGCCTGCGCTGCCCCCATTGCGCGCGTCTCGCGCACCACCATTGGCGCGTCGACGACGAGCCCGGAGATGTCTACGGCTGCCGTCGCTGCGGCGGCGTCTTTCACTACGACGGCGAGCACCCAGCCCGGAGGGCGTCGGTGCGTACCAGCCTCTTGATGACGTCTCGGCTACCCCTCCATGAGCGGGCTCTGTTGCCCCGGACGGCCTCGGAGCTGGCGCATCGTGCCCGAAGCGGCGAGACGGATGGAGCAGCTCGCGTGCGCCGCGCAGCCACGGCGGATGCGTCGTCGGGGGAGCCGCATCGACTCTACGTGCTGGAGCGCCCCCGCACGATGGGAGAGGCGACGGTCGTGCACGTCTCCTCGGGGACCGGGACTGGTGAGGGCGTCACGGTGAGCGTCGACGCCGCCGGCCTCAGAGTCAGCGGAGCACCGGCAAGGGCACGCTCGGACGTTGCTGCCGTGACGTGCCGCGGGGCGACGACGAGGCCGGGCACGTGGTGGGTCGTGGGTTTGTGGTTGAGCGGCGGCGAGCGGGCCCATGTGTTCCGGTCGCCTTCCGAGGATCAGGCCCTGGCGCTCGCCACCTACCTCGAACAGGCCCTGGGCCTCCCCTCGGACCGCCCCGTAAGCCTGCAAGTCCTCCCTACCCCTTGACCATAGCCGACACCCACCCCGCCTCGACGACGGCAAAGGGGACCGGCAAGAGGGGACGGACCGAACTAACGGCAAGAGGGGACGGACCCGACAAACCGAACTTACGCGGGGACCGGCAAGAGGGGACGGACCCGACAAACCGAACTTACGCGGCCGAAAACCGCGCGATTCCGGGCTCCCCGAAGGGGACGGACCCGACAAACGGAACTTGTGACGATAGGGGCCCGACCCGCGCAGGGCCTGACACGCGCTCGCTCAGTCGCGGCAAGCGCCCGGGTTGCGGCGACACCGGCGAAGTTCGGTTAGTCGGGTCCGTCCCCGGTGAGAGGCTGAAACTCTGGGGGAATTTCGGGCGTTTGTTCGGCTGGTCGGGTCCGTCCCCTAGTCGAGCACGTAGTCGATGGGGGTTTTGAGGGGGGGGAGGTCCGTTTCGCCGAGGCGCTGGCGTAGGTTGACCTCGATCATGCGCGTGATGGCTGCGAGCGGGAGGTCGTTCTTGTCGAGGCCGAAGGGGTCCTCGATTTCGTCACCCACCGCGTCGAGGCCGAAGAAGGCGTAGCTCACCAGCAGCACCACCACGGGCGTGTAGAGGTTCACCACGTCGACGAGCCCGAGCGGCAGGCAGAAGCAGTAGACCGCCACGATGCGGTGCAGCAGCAGGTTGTAGCTGACGGGGATCGGCGTCGCCTTGATGCGCTCGCACCCGCCCTGCACGCCCGCGAGCTCCGTCAGCGACCCTTCGAGCACGGGCAGGTGCATGGGATGCAACAAGCCCTCGTCCCAGGCCTCGCGAAACTCCGCGCCCAAGCGCTGCAGCAGCGCGATGGGCCGGTTCAGCTCGCCCTTCAGCGCCTCGACCTCGGCCCAGTCGAGGAGCGGCTCGAGCTCGCTCAAATCGTCCTGGTCGCGCAGGTGGAGCCGGAGCGCATGCACGTAGGCGATGAGCCGGTAGGTGCAGCGCTTGTGAATCGCGTGCACCCGCGAGTCGCCCGACAGATGCTCGTGCGCCGTCGTGCGGTAGCTCTGCGAACCGTCCTCCGCGCACCCGATGAGCGTGAGCGTTTGCCGCGTCAGCGTCCGGCTCGCGTTCACCACGCGCCCCCAGAGCTTCCGCCCTTCCCAGAAGCGGTCGTAGGACGTGTTGTTCCGGAAGCCCAGGAAGATGCCGAGCGCCAGGCCGATGAGACTGAAGGGCGTGATCGTGAGGTCGAGATGCAGCCCGTCGGGCTCACGCCAGTGCAGGTAGGTGATGCCCGTCGACCACGCCGTCACGGCCAAGAGCCGCGGCCAGGTATGCGCGAGCGTGCTGCCGCGCACCATGAAAAGCGTCGCGAGCCAGCTGCTCCTGTCCCGTACGATCATTGCCCACGGGTGTACGCGGAGCGCGCCCAGGGCAGCAAGCGCCTCTTCACTCCGTGGGCAGCACGAAGGGTCCCGTGGGCTCCGTATCGCGGCGCTCACGGATACGCGGCGGCGGGTGTACGGACCGGCTCGGCGCCGGGCCATCATCGGGCCACACGACCTCGGGAACGGGAAACGCCGGCCGGGCAAAGAGGTATCCCTGCCCGAAGTGGCAGCCCTGGTCGATGACCGCCGAGAGGTCATCCGCGGTCTCGATGCCCTCGGCCACCACGGACGCGCCGAGCTCTTCGCAAAGGCGCACCACGTTGCGCATGAGCACCTGCTTGCGATAGCTCGTCGCCACGCCCTGCACGAGCGCCAGGTCCAGCTTCACCACCTTGGGCTCCAGATCGATGATGCGCAGGAGGTTGCTGTGCCCGGCGCCGAGGTCATCGACGACCAGGTTCGCGCCCGTCCGCGCGCAGATCTCCCGAAGCACGCCGCGGCAGAGATCGAAGTACTCGAGCGCCGTCGTCTCCGTGACCTCGAGGAAGAGAGCCCCGTCGTGCATCGTCATGGGGTCGTCGGGGCGCACGAGCCAGCGCGTGGCGAGCTCGAGCGGGTGCACGTTCACGAAGGCCGTGGTGCGCGGACAGCGCTGAAAACCCACCTCGCGAATCAGCCGACCGAGCCGGCCGATGACCTGCGCGTCCACGGCCGCCTGCAGCAGCGCCCCGGGGTGCGGGTAGGTCGCGTTCCTCGACCGCACGAGGTGCTCGACGGCGAAGAGCCGCTTCGTGCGCAGGTCCACGATGGGCTGAAACACGACCTCCAGGTCCGTCGTCCGAAGGCCGGGCACCCCCGTGCTCTGCAGCACGTCCTCGACACGCAAGCCCGAGTGCTCCGTGTAGGTCCAGCGCTTGGCCGCGGGTTTCCGGGGGCGATCCGCCATCGAGGAACGCTAGCACTCCCGCGCCGCTCAACCGAGCTTTGCGCGGACCGCTGCCAGCGCCGGCGCAGCCGCGAAGGCCTCGTCGACCTCCGCGAGCCGGTCCGAGA
>JBCCAW010000115.1:0-12686 GCA_039814655.1 Myxococcota bacterium
CGCCATCGTCGATCCCGACGCGGTCCTGCTGGAGGTCGACGGGGCCGACACCGTCTTCCCCCTCTGCGGCGACGGGGTCTGCGCAGAGACCCTCGCGCCCGCCTACGCCTTCGTGGCCGCGGAAGAGGACGGGCGCGTGCTCCATGCGCACGGCGCCTTCGGCACCCGGCGCATTCGGGAGCAGCAAGCGCAGCTGACGGGCCTCCGGAGCGGCACCGTCGCGGCTGAGGGCGAGGACCCGTGGTTTTGCGCGCAGTCCCGGGCGGGCGACCCGCTCGAGCTCGTGCGCGTCTCCCCGGACGGCACGGTGGAGAGCCGACGGCTGGACGCGGGGGAAGGGGCGCGTTGCGACCGGCTGGTTCGAGCCGGGTTCGCGGAGGCCTCGGGGCCGACCTGGCTGCTGTACCGCGAGGACGGCCTCACGCTGGTGCACGTGCTCGGGGACGACGTCCGGCGGTGGCGAATCCCAGACGGGAGCAGCTTCGAGCTCATCGCTCTCCCGGACGGCGTGGGCGTCCTGACCCGGCACGGCGGAAACGGCTTGCTGCGGCTTTACGACCCGGACGAAGCGTCCCTCATCGAGCTCCTGGAAGACGTTCGGAGGGTGGTCACGGTGTCCGGGACGACCTTCGTCGAGCAAACGACGGGTCCGGATACGACCGAGATCCGCTGGTCGCGCCTCGCGTCCGTGGCGGAGACCGGTCGCTCGACGATCACCTGGGGTGCCCCCGTCGCGTGGGTGGAGTGGGGCGAGCGGCAGGCGCTCGTGCTCGAGGGCTTTGCGTCTCGTCCGCGCGCCGCATGGCTCGTGCGAGATGGCGTCCGGGTACGGGAGGTCGAGGAGCTCGGCGAGCTGGACACGCTGACGCGCATCGACATGGAGACGGATCGGCCGCGCCTCGCCAGCTGCCGGGACGAGGCCTGTACCTTGTGGGAAGAGAGCGAGAGCGGTGCGTTTCGCGCGCTCGCCGAAGGGCTGGCCCCACCGCTCGAAATGTTCGCGAGCGTCCCGTCGCCCTGGATCAGCGCCGGGCCCGCCGATGAACGCGCCCTCTACCAAGTGGACGTCGCGGAGGTGCGGAGGGTCGAGGTCCCGGGCCGCTTCGGCACGCCGACGACGTTCCCGGCGCATCGCGACGGCGCGCGCAACCTGGCGTTCGTCGCCTTCGAGGACTGGGAGCGCCTGGCGGTCTACCGGACCGAGGGTCCCTCGCTCCTCCGCGTCGCCCGCGGCGCGCGCGACGCGACCTGGATCGCCAGCGCCGGAACCCAGCCGCTGATCGCCGACGAGCCCGTCCTCTGCATCCTGGGCCCGGGGGCGGCGCGCTGTGAGCCCGTCCCCGACGGCTTCTCGAGCTTCGCCCGTTACCCCCTCGCCCTCAGCCCGGACGGTCGCCTCGTTGCGGCCACCGGCCCCACGCGGCCCGGCATGAGTGACATCGAAGTCTGGCGTGGTCGCCTGCCCCCTGCGCCATGAGGGACGCGGAGAGCCGTGCCGGGCTCGTTCGGGGCTGTATCCCGCCCGCGTTCCGGTATGGGCACGGTCCGTGACCGACGCCACGCACGCTTTGCTTCGCGTCAACGCCGCACGGTGAGGACGAGGGGGATCCGGAGGGGCTCGCTCCTCCCACCCAGCACCTCGATGTCTCCCGCAACGTGCTCATGACCCTCGCGGGACTCGAAGGCCGGCGCCTCACGAAGGTCGACGCGTCGCGCAACCAGCTCACGGACGTCGGCGCCCTGCTCTCCGTCACGGGCCTCGAAGAGCTGGACCTTCGCCTGAACCGAATCTCGCAGATCCCGCCCGTGCTCGCGCGCCGCTTTCCCGCGGCGTTCGACGGCAACCCCGGACACGAGGAAGGCGTCTGGCAGCTCCACCTCGCGGACCGCGCCGAGGAGCGGGGTCGCAAGGCCGAGACGGTGGCGCAACACGGACGACGGGAAGCCCCCGCGAGAGCCTCGCTGAGGGCTCTCCCTCAGCGCGCGAAGCGCGGGACGAAGGCCCCGCAATCGGTGCCGATCTCGGACCGGATCCTCGCGTTCGTCCGCGCGTTGAGTTCGGCGAGGGTCGCCTCGAGCCCGGGTACGTCGGCCAGGTTCGTCCGCTCCGCCGGGTCCGCCCGCGTGTCGTAGAGCTCCACGTCGTTCCGGCGCCGAAGCTCGCTCACGTCGCCCGGCTGGTGATGCGCCCCCGGGCGGAAATAGCGACAGAACTTCCAGCGGCCGGTGGTCAGCCCGCGCATATGTCCGCGCTTGTCCCAGGCGATCCGCCGGAGCATGGCGAGGAGCGCGAGCCCTCGCGCGGGCCCTCGCCTCTCCATGGCCTCGGCGACGAGCCGGGGTGCCTCCCGGTCGATGTACGCGAGACCCGTCCAGTAGGTCAGGATGCCCTCGCGGTCCCGGGCCGTCGTCGTACCCCGGGTCCCCGCGACGACTTCGCCGAGGTCATGGCCCACGAGCTGCGGGAAGCGTTCGGCCGCGTCGCTCGGAGAGGCGCCGGCGAAGCCCAGGAGCGTGGGCGCGATGTCGATGTGGGACGCCAGGTTGTCCGCGTACACGCCGCTCGGACCGTCGGGATGGCAGACCACGAGCGGCACGCGGCTGCCCTCACGGTAGGCCGACACCCCTTTGCCCCGGAGCCCGTGAGCGCCGAGGTACTCGCCGTGATCGGACGTGAAGACCACGATCGTGCGGTCCGCCGCGCCGAGCGATGCCAGCCCTGCGAGCAGCCTCCCGAGGCATCGGTCCGAGTCGCGGAGGCAGTTCCAGTAGAAGTTCTGGAACTCGCGCGCGACGTCGCCCCGGTCCAGCTCCAGCTGGCCGAAGAGCGCGTCCCATACCGCGCCATACTCGCGAACCGCGGGCGGGCGGTCGCGGAGTCCCTCCGGGCCGGACGAGCCCAGGACCTCGTACCCGAGATCCTCCTGGTAGAGCCGGGTCCGGGGCGGACGGACGCTCGGGCTCGGGAAGGCGCTCGCCCGGCTACGCGTCATGGCCTCGCCGGACGTGTAGTACATGACATCGTGGGGGTTCACGAGGTTCACGGCGAGGAACCACGGCGCCTCCGCGCCCCGGTGCGTCGCGATGAAACGAAGCGCCGCGTCGGTGGTGGCATCGTCGTGCTCGAAGCCCGCGTTGGCTCCGTCGAGTTCGCCCTGGGTCTCGCTCTCGCCGAAGCCATAGGACCGGACGATGGCGCGCATGCGCCGCGCTCCCGCGTCGCCCACGAGCGGTAGCTTCGACAGGTGCCACTTGCCGGCGTAGCCGACGTAATAGCCGGCCTCGCGCATCATCGACCCGAGCGTGGGGAGCGAGCGCGAGAGGTCGCGGGCCATGGGGACGGGCACGTTCTCCCAGAGCCCGTTGTTCTGCGGATGCACGCCGGTATACATCGCCCCGCGCGCCATGGAGCAGAGCTGAATCGGCGTATGCGCGCCCCCGAAAACGACGCCGCGCTCGCGGAGCGACGCACGCGAGGGGCAGTGCCGGTCGATGAAGCCGGCGGGCAACTGGTCCCAGCTCCGCTCCTGATCGGTGACGACCAAGAGCACGTTGAGCTCCGGCGCGCACGCGAGCCTTGCGGGGCGACGCCGGCTCGCGCGGAGGGCCCGACCTAGCCCCGCGGCCGCCCCGGCGCCGAGGAGCGCGAGCAGCGCGGTCTGGTCGTCCACGCTCATGCGCCTTCCGACGCGCGCGTCCCTGCGGCGCCGCGCGGTCCACTCGCGGTGACGGTCACCTCCACGGCGCCGAGTCCCTCACCGCTCACCGTCACGACGTCGCCCGGGCGGAGGAAGGCGTCGCGCTCGCGCAGCTTGAGCCGGAGCTTGGTGAAGCGATCGAGCTCGAGGAGCTGGGCCAAGCGCACCTTCCAACGCGGCGTGGAGATGGCGACGCCTCCGGGCGTTCCCGTGAGCACCACGGTACCGGCGCTGAGCCGCGCCTCGGGAAAGGCGACGCGCACGAAGCCGAGCATCGCCTTGGGCGTATAGATCAGGTCCCGCGTCGACTGCCGCTGCCTCAGCTCACCGTTGACCCGCGTCTCGAGAACGACGCAGGGCACGCCCGAAGGATGGGCCTCGCGCGGCACGAAGGCTCGGGTCGGGAGGGGAAGGAAGCCGGGGAAGCTCTTCGAGACGCCCCAGAACGTCTCCCGGTCATCACGACCCTCGCCGAGGAGCGCGAGGGCCCGGGCGGAGAGGTCGTTGGCGACGAAGAAGCCGAGGCGCGGTGCGAAGCCAGGGTCGCGAAGGTCCTCGGGGTCGACGTCTTCGAGCAGCACGATTCCCAGCTCGACCTCGTAGTCGAGGAGGGGATCGAGCTCCGGGTGGTCGGCCTCCACGGCCGCGGCCAGGCCGGGCTCGAGGACCTCGGCCCGCGCCAGGAGCGCCGCCGGGGAGGGGAGAGCCACGGCCGCCCCAGGACGCGTCGCCTCGGCGCGCTTTCGGAAGACGGGCGCCGACGCGCCGGCGTCGAAGGAGGCCGCCGTCTCCTCGATGTGCCCCGCATAAGAGAGGCCGACGCCGAAGACCTGCGCGGGTGCCTCGAGCGCGACGTAGGCGCCGTCCGAGAGGGCATGGCAGTGGAGCGCTGCGGGCACGGGCGGCGTCGAGAGGGGCCAGCTGAGGAAGAGACCGAGCCCGCTCGCGAGCGAGCCCGCGGTGAGGGCGAGCGCCAGCGTTCGGCGGCTCATACCGCTACCTGGACCTGGAGATGGCAAGCGGCCAGCGCCGCGCCGAGGGCTCTTTCGGGATCGACCGGCAGCTCCGGCTGGCGCCACGCGACGTGCCCATCCGGTCGCACGAGGAGGGCGCCGCCGGGGCCGAGGCCACAGAGCCCTCGGAGCGCCTCGCGCGCGTCCTCGCTCTCGCCCAACTCCTCGAGTGAGGCAACCGTGACGTGCTCGGCTACGGGAGCCGCCGCGCCTCGCCACGGCTCCGCCGCCTCATCGACGAGCAAGGTGAAGCGGTCCGGGGACAAGGCGTCGTGCGTCGAACGCGCGTGCTGCGTGTCGAGCCAGACGTGAGGAAAGCGCGCCCCCGGGTGTGTGCTCGGCACGTAGCGGGTGACTTCGGGGGGCGGACCCGGCGCCTCGGCGGGGACGAGGGCGCCCGCGGCGTATACGTAGCCGATGTCGAGCCCGATGCGATCGAAGTGCGGCACCTGCGCGGCGATGCTTCGCCGTACGCGCCGGCGGACCTCGGGGACGAGGTCGAAGCGGCGGAGCGCACGCCAGGCGGGGCGCACCATGAGCCGGAGCAAGCCCGACCTAAGCCGCGCCGGGAGGCGCCGGAAGAGCCAGCTCGCCTTGACGCGCGCCAGGAGCCGGAGCCCGTGCCGGGAGAGGCCGAGGGACTGGACGACCTCGAAGATCTTCTCGAAGTTGCGAAGGCTCTCGGCGCAGTTGCGCTGCGCCACGGGGCGCCGCTCGCGTTCGTAGGTGTCGAGGAGCGCCTCGCCGGCGCGGCCGTCGACGACGGCCGCCAGCTTCCAGGCCAGGTTGTGGGCGTCCGCGATGCCCGTGTTCATGCCGAGCCCGCCGGTGGGCGGGAAGCGGTGCGCGGCATCGCCGACGAGCAGCCAGCGGCCGTCCCGAAAGTGCGTCGCGACCTGCGCCGTCATGCGCCATGGGCGGATCGAGCGAATGCGCAGGTCGAGCCTCTCGTCGCCGATGGCCTTTCGAAGACGCGTGCGGATGACCTCCTCCGGGAAGTCCTCCGGGCGCTCGTAAGGGGTCTGAAGCGGCAGGTGGTAGACCCACCGCCGATCCAGCCGGTGGGCGATGAGCGTGCCCGCGGCCTCGGGATGCAGCAGCCAGTAGAGCTTCGCCGGCGTGGCCACCCGTTCGCTCAGGTCCATTTCGACGTACGCGCTGACGAAGTCCTGGAGCCGTTCCGGGCCCTCCATGGCGATGCCGAGCTGCGCCCGTACCAGGCTCGCCGCCCCGTCGGCGCCGACCACGTAGCGGGTCCGCAAGGTCCGCGTGGCGCCATCCCGGCAGCGGGTGACGACGCTCGTGATGCCGGCCGCGTCGGCCGTCCCCCGCTCCCAGCGGTGGCCGAAGAGCACGGTCACCGCCTCGCTGGCGCGCACCCGAGCCAGGAGCCGCCGCTCGAGCGCCGTCTGCGAGAGGTTGAGATAGGGCTGGGCCGCGCGGAGATGGCGCGCGTACTTAGCCGGGTCGTGCTGCGCCTCCCGCAGATCGATGTGGCCCAGCTCGTCGCCCAGGGTGCGGCAAAAGACCACTCGCGACGCCTCGGCCGCCGGCGACGCCTCCGCCTCGAGCTCCGCCAGGGAGAAGCCGAGCCCCACGAGGATCTCGATGGAACGCGCGTTGACCTCGTGCGCCTTGGGATGAAGCGAGACGTCGTGGGAGCGCTCGACGAGCACGCTTGGCACGCCGAGCTCCGCCAGGCAGAGCGCGCTCACCATGCCGCTGGGGCCCGCACCGACGATGAGCACCGGGGCAGACTCCTTGCGTGCACCCGGGGCGGTCACGCCGTCGCCTCCATGGAGCGCGGCTCCGGCGACATCGTGGGCTCCAGCTGCGTCTTCAGGTAGACGAAGCTCACGAGGAGCAAGGCTGTGAGCACGACGAAGGCGAAGACGTTCTCATTGAGGCCGAAGAGGGTCAGGTGGAACTCAGGGTCGATGAGCGAGCCGCCGTAGGCGCCCTCGAGCGCGGCCGCGCCCCAGAAGCCGAAGACGTTGCAGCACTGCCAGGCCCACGCGACGTAGAGCGGCGCGAGCGCGCGCGGACGCCAGCCCCAGATGAGTACGAGGTTGACGACGCCGGAGAGGCCCATGAAGACGAGGGCCCAGGCGAGATGAAAGCGCGCGTGCCCCACCCAGCTCGGGTTGAGCAAGTGGGTGGCGCTCGCGTCCCGGACGATCGGACCGAAGAACTCGAGCACGCCGAGGGTGAGCAAGACCTGGGCGACGCGGTAGCGCTTCTGGACGACGGACATCGATGCCTCCCCTGCTTTCGGGCCCTGCCGCTTCGGACCGGCTCGTTCGAGCCCGCCCCGTCGACCGGCGCTTGCCCGAACGGCGCTTGCCCGAACGGCGATTATTCGAATGAATAATTATTCGAACGAATAGCAATGAGAGGCTTGGCTTGTCAATCGAATAAATGAGGACTAGGCAAAGTGGGTGCCCACCCTCACGCGGTCCGAGCGCGCCGAGGCGACCCGCGATCGAATCGTCGAAGCGGCGATTCGAGCCTTCGCCGACGATGGCTTCGAAGGCGCCTCGACGCGGCGCATCGCCGACCTGGCGGGCGCCAACCAGGGCCTCATCACCTACCACTTCGGCAGCAAGGAGAAGCTCTGGCAGGCCGCCGTGGATGCGTTGCTCGGTGGCTTCCGGGAAGCGCTCGTCGAGCGCATGGCGCATCTCGGCGACGCGGACCTACGGAGTCGCTTCCGGCTGCTGATCTTCTTTTTCGTACGCTACGCCGCGCGACGTCCCGAGCAGATGCGGCTGATGGTGCAAGAGGGGAAGTCCGCCAGTCCGCGCACCGATTGGCTCGTCGAGCGGCATTTGCGTCCCCTGGTCACGCAGCTGTCCCCGCTCATCGCGCACGCGCAGGACAAGGGCGTGCTGGTTGAGGGCCCCTTCGCGAACCTCTTTTACGCGCTCACCGGCGCGACCTCGCTCATCTTCACGCACGCGCGCGAGTGCGAACGGCTGACCGGCGACGACCCACGCGACGAGGCCGTCATCGAGGCACACGCGGAGACCGTATGCCGCCTCTTCCTCCGCGACGGCTAGCACCTCGCCCCCGTATCCTCGAGGACCGCTCGACCTCGACCTCGACCTCGACGGCGCTCGGACTCGGACGACTCGATGGCCGAGGCAGAAGTGGCGACCGTACCCGAGAGGATGTGGTTCGGGGTTGCGTGGGACACGACGAGTCGATGCGGGGCATCGGCGAGGAGGGGCGCGCGCGAGCTCGGGCCGAAGGACCGTCGAGACGCTCGCGACTCGTGTCGAGGACGACTCGACTGGGGAGCGTGACCGGGCCTGGCGAGCGCCGGAAGACGGCACGGGTACGTCCAGCGGCCCGAGAGATGGTAGTTCTACTCCGTGAGGCCGCCCCAACCGCCTTCATGCGCCGCGCTCCCGCGCCGTCCCGCGCCCTCCAGCACGCCGTCCCACGTTTCGCATAACGTGTGTTGTGTAAACTCGGGCGGGTTCATGCTGACTATCGCCCCGCGCGGCCAACCCGGTGGCACGATCGGTCCATGAGGGTTTTGTGGCTTGCTTTGTTGTGCGTTGGCTGTGCGCGCGCGGGCAACGTGGATTCCACGACTGACGACGCCGGCATGGATGGTGCCGCGCCGGTCGGATGTACACGTCCCGCGCCCGACGAGGACGCGGACGGCGACGGGTTGACCAACCTGGAGGAAGCGTCCGGGGAGGGCGAGTGCGGCCGCGACACCGACGGCGACGCGCTGCCCGATTTCCTCGACGGCGACTCCGACGGCGACGGAATCTCCGACGCCTTCGAGGCGCTTCCGCGGCAGGTGGATGGCAGTCCTGCCGATTCGGACGGGGATGGCGTGCCCGACTTCGTCGACACGGACAGCGACGGGAACGGGCTCGACGACCGCGCGGACACGCATCCGAACCCCGAGGGGTTGCCCGGCGACTTGGACGGGAACGGTGTGGAGGACTTCCGCGACCCGGACGACGACGGGGACCGCTACCCGGACGCAGACGAGCTCATCGATGGGCGGCCCGTCGACTCGGACGGCGACGGCCTGCCGGACCACCGCGATCTCGACTCCGACGGCGACACCATCCTCGACCTACAAGAAGGGCAGTACGGCTTCGACGACTGGGACGGGGATGGCCTTCCCAATCGCATCGACCTCGACTCCGACAATGACGGAATTCCCGACGCGCTGGAGGCCGGTGACTCGCTTCTCGAGACCCCGCCTTTCGACATCGACGGGGACTACCTGGCCGACTTCCTCGACCTCGACAGCGACGACGACACGGTGCCCGACGCGGAGGAGTCGCGCCGTCGCCTGAACTGGCGCGACAGCGACAGCGACGGCGACGGGGCGCCCGACGCGGCGGAGGTCCTTCTCGACACCGACGGCGCCGACCCGGAGGACGACCCCGCCTCCGCAGGCATTCCCTTCGTCGTGCTTCCCTTCGGTGCGCCCGCGATGCCCGGAGAGCTGCTCGTGTCCTTCACGATGCCCGAGGATGCGGCGCCTGTGGGCCGGGCAACCGTCGCGCCCCCCGAGCGTGGCTCGAGCCTGCCCGTTCCCGAGGTCATTGGGAGCATCACGCCCGACGTAAGCTCGCCGGGGTGCGCCGTTCGCGCGACCGCGGGCGGCGGGGACGACGCGCCCGCCATCCTGGACCCGGCGCCGGGCGATCAGCTGTGCTGGCGGGTCGCCTTCGGAGAAAACACGTTCCAAGAGCAGGTAGCCTCGGAGTGCGCTCGTTCGCGGCTCGGACGGCAAGCGCTGCAGCTGCTTCTCGACGGAGAGCCCGGCCCCGTCGTGGTGATGCGCGCCTACATTCCGCCGACGCGCGAGCTCCCCCGGCCCGACGCCGTGGACCGCTAGGTCCCCGAGGGCTACCCCTGCGACTGCGTCGAGGACCCGTGCGCGGTCGCGAGCGGCTGCCGCCCGCTCGGCTGCTTCGGGGACTAGCCCGAGTCCCGCTGAGCGAACGCCTCGAGCGCACTCAGTCAGCGCGCCGGCGCCTCACGCGAGGTGCTTCCTGAGGCGGGGACCGAGAGGCCGAAGAGAGGGCGCGACGCCGTCGACAGGAGTGGTCGGGCGAGGTCGTCCGATCCGGCACACCGAAGAACGCGCGGCCCTCGAGGCCTTTCACTACACCGGCATGAAGGTGAGGCCGCTACCCGAGGGCGGGCACCAGCTTCATCGGTCAGGGCCTCCGCCTCGTACCGCCGAAGCGGACGTGAGTGGAGAAGCTGGCGGACATCGAGGCGGCTTCGGCCGCGGTGCCTCCCGCAGTGCTCGCCGTCTCGACCGTGATGCGCGAGCGTTGGTTGCACACCTCGCTCGCCTCACGCTCGACGCGGAGCACCTCGCCCGTGGCTCGTTCTTCCGAGCCGGGTGGCCTGAGCGGCGTCCAACTCTCGCCGTCCGGAACCGGCTGCACGAAGCGAAACGACCCACGCGTGAGCAACGCGAGCAAGGGCGCCGGGTCGGGCACCGTCAAGGCCAGGTCGATCCATAGGGAAAGGAGCGTCTCGTTGGCCTGGATGCAGCTCCATGCATTTCCCTGCGCGGGCTCGGAGAGCTCCTGCAGAAACGCCACGACTCGCTCTTCGAGCTCCACCACGCTCCGGAAGCACGCGCTCAGGGTCTCGGGCGCCGCCTGGTCGGCGTCCCTGCCGGTGAGCCCCGGACACGAGGATGGGACCCGAGGTGGCTCTTCCGAGACGCGGGTGAGTGCACGCTCGGCGGCGATCCAGCGAGCGAGGGCCACGCTGAGAGGCTGACCGTCCGTCGTGGTGGTGGTCGACTCCATCCACATCAAGCGCGCCTCGTTGGCTGCGTACGTGGCCTGGTCATAGGCGAAGGCGAGCTGCCAAGCCGCGCGCGACGCTGGCGCCTGCGAGGAAACGTCCGATTGGCGGACGTCTGGGACGAGGGGCGCTTGGGGTTCCGGCGAGTTCGGTTGGCCCGCTTGTCGGCTCCCGCACGCACCATGAGCGCAGAGGACCGCCGCAAGGAGCAGGTGCCGTCTTGAGATTCGTCGCCTGCCCATCGTGACTCCTGCGGCGCGTTGTCCGGGCCGCGTGGCTGGGTACCTTAGCCCTCCGCGGGCTGCGTGCGCGCGACCTCGCCTGCGGCCGTCTCGGGGATCAGCAGCCGCTCGCCCTCTTGACGCCACGCCTCCCGCGGCTTCGCGAGTGGGCCTACGCCGGCTTCTTCTTCGATCTCACCGGCGCCTTCACCGCGCATCTCTTCGTCGGGGATATCCCCGGCGCCATCTCGCCGGTCGTGTTCCTCGCACTCCTCGCTCCGAGCTCTTTCCTTCAGCCAGCCGCCCTCCGGCTCGTCCCTGTCGACCACGAGGCGGTCTTTCGTGCCGGGGACATCGCCCTCATGACCGCCGGTCGCGACATCACCCACGAAGAGCTCCCCGACCCCGAGGATCGTGCCGAGGTAGCGCTCATTCACTTCGCGCAGCTCTGGCTGGCTCTGCCGGACGCGCTGGAGGACGCCGAGCCGGCCTTCGCGCGCTGAGACTGCCCTCGAGCGGACGGCGGGGCACCCGTCGTCCGTGACCCTCCCGGCGAGATGCTCACCGCTCCTCGGGTCCGTGTGCGTTCGCGGTAGCTAGACGACTGCGCCGCGTACGACGCAGCGGCTACGCTCCCGCACGAACGCTGGAGCCCGCCAGTGACCGACCTGACCTTCTACACGAACCCGATGAGCCGCGGCCGGATCGCACGCTGGATGCTCGAGGAGCTGGGAGAGCCCTACGAGGCGGTTCTGCTCGAGTACGGGACCAGCATGAAGAGCGCCGACTATCTCGCCGTGAACCCCATGGGGAAGGTCCCGGCGGTGCGCCACGGCGAGGTGGTCGTGACCGAGTGCGCGGCCATCTGCACCTACCTCGCGGACGCCTACCCTCAGGCAGGCCTGGCCCCGACGGTCGACGACCCGCGGCGCGGCGCCTACCTCCGCTGGATGTTCTTCGGCGCCGGCCCGGTCGAGGCTGCCGTCACCGACCACTCCATGGGCTGGACCCCGAAGGGGCCGAAGCAGGAGGGGCGCGTCGGCTACGGGACCCTGGGCCGCGTCACGGACACGCTCGAGGCGCTCGTGTCGGAGGGCGGCCCGTGGCTGCTGGGGGAGCAGTTCACGGCGCTGGACGTCTACCTCGGCTCGCAGATCGCCTGGGGCCAAGCCTTCGGCACGATGGAAAAGCGCCCGGGCTTTGCGGCGTACGTCGAGCGCCTCACGAGCCGGCCCGCCGCGGTGAAGGCGAAGCAGATCGACGACGCGCTCATGGCCTGACGCCCGACCGACGATATCCGCCGGCGCCACATCGTGAGGGCGCGCGGCGCGAAGGGCCGCACTCGCCATGAGCGTCGCGGCCCATTGGGTGAGCATGTGCTCGACGTGAGCCGGCTCTCGAAAGCCGTGCGGCTCGCGCGGGTAGGCCCAGAAGTCGACCTCGCTCCCGCGCCCTCCCGAAGGGCGGCCCGCATTTCGTATAACGTAGGACAATTAAAAGTCCGGCGAGTTCACGCGGACTATCGCCTGCGATACGTCGCGGTCATTCCGAGGAGGAGACCGTTGCACACCTACGATACTCGCGCGCCGATACCCCTTCCGTGCAGCGCCGTGGTGGTGGCATTGGCCGCCATGCTCGTCGCTGGGTGCTTTCAGTCCGTTGCGCCCGGTGGCGAAGGCAACTCGCGCCCGCCCGCTCCGAGCGATGGCGAGGTAGGCGCTGCACCTAGCATGGTGCGTGTGACCTGCGGCTACGTCGACCATTCGGCTGAAGAGCCTTGCTCCCGACTCGGGTACGAGGTCGAGGTCGCGGCTGAGCACGTGTACACGGGACTATATGCGGAGAACTATTACTGCATGAGAGGTGCGACTCCGAGCAACGAGATGATCTCGCTCGATTGCTCCGGAACAGTCGTTCGCCCCCTGGCGAAATCGAGATCGACGTGACCG
>JBCCAW010000446.1:0-5086 GCA_039814655.1 Myxococcota bacterium
GGGGGGCCCCCCCCCCGCCGAGGATCACGGCGTCCGTTCCCGCCACCCGTCGAAGGTCCCGCCTCGTGTTCAGCGCGTCGGCCACGGGGTGATGGCCCGACGCGCCGCAGCGGAACCACCAGATGCGCCGGCCGCGGCCTTCGTGCTCGACCTCCCAGACCGTGCCCCGGTCCGAGATGGCCAGGTTGAGGGGGGTCTCGCGGGATCGGCGGACGCCCTCGAAGCGGTGCACCCCGGTTTCGTCGACCGTGACGGCGCAACCCTCGCAGTCGAGCGAGAGGACATAGACCATGCCCCGCCCGGAGAAGATGGAGAACGCGGGCTCCCGGAGCGGGACCTCGACGATGGGCTCGGCCATGAATGGCACGCCGTCACCGTCGAGGTCGAGGGGCGCGCTCAGGCCACAGCGGCTCGGGGGCAGCGGGCCGGCAGGCTCGAAGATGCCGGTCCGGTCGATGATGCCCGGTTCGGGGCCGACGCCGGTATCGCCCGCCGCGGCATCCCCCGACGCGCCATCCCGCATACCGGCGTCCTCGGTGGGCGCGGCGTCCCCGGGCGCCGCGTCGGAGAGCAGGCCGTCCACCAGCACGCCGTCGACGAACGCACCGTCCGAAACCCCCGCGTCGCCAAGAGTGCCGTCATCGTCGCCCGTGGAGGCGCTGCAAAAGCACCCCAGCACACCGGCGAGGAACATCGCGCCCCACACTGAGACCGCGCGCATGACCTCAGACTGCACAGTCTGCGCTCGCCCCGTCAATGGGCGATAGTCAGCATGAACCCGCCCCACTTTACGTAACACGCGTTGTGCGAAACGTGGGCCGGCGTGCTGGAGGGCGCCGGAGCAGGCACGGCCGCCGACCTCGTGCACGACGTCGCCCCGCTCATTGGCAAGAGCCGCGAAGCGGGAGTCCCGCGGGCCGCTTCGCAGCCTGCGCCTCTACGGGTGGGCGTTCATGAACTCGATCAGCACGTCCACCGCCTGCTGGTTCTCGCCCTCGAGGCGGTGACGAAGCGAGTCGACCTGCACTTCCTCTTGCCGCACGACGAAGGCGAAGAAGGCGGCGTCTTCCTCCGGCGCCACCTCCACAATCGGACGCAGCTTCTCGAGGTAGTCGATGGTGCTGTCGAGCATGAGCTCGGACATCCTTCGCTCCGACAGGAGCGCGTTGCCGATCACGCTGAGCCCGGCGCGCCTACGTTCGCTCCTTCCCGGTTCCTGGCTGAGACCGTACTTGCTAGCGTAAGGAGCGTACTTCTCCTTCAAGTAGTCCTCCCACCGCTTCCAGTTGCTCAGGAAAAGCAGGTCGTCCCCGGTGGGCTCTCGCTCGAGGATCCTTTCGGCGCTCTCCAAGCCCCACGCTCGGTTCTGAACCTCCATCTCCCAGAGCTCCATGAACTGCGCGTGCCGTTCCGCGTCCCGCTCAGCTTCGCCGTTGTCGGTCTGACGCTCGTCGCTTCCCGTGCCTTGGGCGCTCGAGCCTCCACAGGCCAAACACAGCACACAAGCGAGCGTGCACAACGCGATTGATATCTTCATTTCTCTTTCCACTTCGTTGGGTATTGGGGGGGGCCGAATGACAACCACGGCGGCATCCTAGGGCACGCCGGATCGACGCCCAGGTCGCTTTCCTGGGACGGTCGGGTGCGGTCTCCGCCCCCGCTGGCATCGGTGGAGACGGGCGTGCACGACCCCCCGCGGACATCGAACCGGCGCGGGGCTCGAGATCTCTCGGCCAAACGCTGAAGGGGCCGGGAGGGCCGGCCCCCGACCTTCCCGCGTCCTGCGGGCGGTGCGCGACGTCGCTCTCTCGGAGGGTGTCGCACATCCATATTCCTTTTGTCGCTCTTCCACCGTAGAGGACCGAGATGACGCGCATCTTCCTGGATCCGCCGCTTCCGCGACGAGTGCCAGATGCACGACCGTTTCGCTCGTGCAGCAAGGGCTTGCGCTCGCACCGCTTCATGCTGGCTATCGCCCTAGGTTGAAAGAGCGACAAAAGGAATATGGATCGACGACAGCACGGGGAGGATGGCGCAGGCCCCAACTGCCCACATTTGGGGAGAGCCGGACGCAAGATGCTCAGGCTCGTATCCGCGGTTGTACGAGAGATTTCGGGGCTCCTAGGCGTACTGTGCCTTCTGATCACGCCGCCGGGCGCATCTCCACCGCCGCCCGATGGGGCGTCACCCGCCCCGCCGGTCACGGGAACGTCGCCTGGCTATCGATGTGGCCCGCCCTAGAGAGCGGCGCAGGGCCGTTCTGAGACTCCCGAACTCAACCGGTCGAGACCCTCGATGAATCCCATTCCAGCCTCGTTCACGCCTACCTGTGTTCTGCTCTCGGCCTGCGGAGGCTCGGCACCCTAGGAAACATCTAGCAGCGCATCTCAGGCTGAGAGAAGCAAATTAGAGAGAGTCATTCCATGCAGCTCATTAATCACATTCTCACTGAAAAGAAGGCCACGCCGGCGCAGGCGCTCGAGCTCTTCGATAGTCTCGAGACCATTCCCGTCGAGTTCATGTTCGGGCGCTGGACCGGCTTCGAGATCACGACGGGGCACCCGCTGGACGGTCTCTTCGAGCCGGCGAACTGGTACGGCAAGATCTTCTTCAATGCCGAGGAGGTCCATCCGCTGGTGCACTACGGGGAGGACAAGAAGGAGCTCTATGCGGTCAACCCCCGCTACATCCCCCTCGATTTCGACATCCCCAAGAGCGAGTACATCGGCACGTTCCTCAGCCTGTCGAGGCTGATGCTCGAGACGAGCGCGAGCAAGGCACGGCTCCGGAACACCGAGTACCGTGGCCGGGTGTCCGCAACCATGATTTACGATGAGAAGCCCATCAACGATGTCTTCGTCAAGATCGACGATGAGCGCGTGTTGGGGGTGATGGACCTCAAGGGCCAGGAGGCCCCCTTCTTCTTCGTCCTCGTCCGCGATGACGACTCCGCGTACGAGATGAATTTCTTCGAGGAGCGCGACGCGGCGTTCCGCGCTCTCTTCGAGATGGAGGTTCAGAACCGAGCCTTCGCGCTTCGCAGCATGGGCTCCCTCGCGGACAAGGCGTCCGGCGAGGAGGACAAGCGCTTCTATGAAGCGTGGCGGGCGTTCGAAACGCTGATGCAGGAGAAGTACGCGCCCTACGCCCAGAAGTACGGTTTCCCGCAGGAGCCGGGGACCGTGGCCAAGCTGCAGGCCGGCTTCGGCGCATTGGCCGTGGGGATCCTGCCCAACAGCATCGCGTACGGGCAGATGCTGGAGGAGACGACCGCCTACGCCGAGAAGCTCCGGGAGTTGGCGCGCGTGGCGCCCGACGAGGACCGCGCCTTCTTCGCATTCGTCGTGAAGCAGGAAGAGATGCAGATCGAGGCCATTCGCCTGAAGCTCGACGACAAGACCGTGGAAGCCGCCGAGTTCATCGATCGCTTCGTCGCCGAGCACGAGGGCGTCACCTTCGGCTGAACAGACGCGGGCCGGGCGGGTACGGACGGCCGCGACCCCGCGGACCACCCCCGCGCCCGGGGCTGGGAGATCGTCTTCGTCCCCTTCCGCCTTCCGGCGGAGCCGGCCGAGCTCAGCCCCTTCGTCGCCTTCGAGGTCCCGATGGGTGCGGCGCCCGAGCGCGTATCGCTGAGCGTCCGCGACGTGAGCGGTGGGGCAGCCTTCATCGAGCGCCTCACGGCCGGCGGCGCGGGATGCAGCGACGTGGCCTCGACCCCCGGTGACGTGGCCGACGTGTTCGAGGCGCCGCCCGCCGGGAGCCGCCTCTGCTGGACCCTCGAGGTGCGTCCGAACCGCACCGAGCCCAGCGACGGCACGAGTCCCCTCCGCGCGTGCCGCGAGGCGTGGTCGTTTTGGGCCGAGGTCGACGTCGTGGTCGATGGCGAGGTCCGGACGAGCGCCGGCCTCGTCGCCCTCTCGGTACCGGTGCAGTGTCTCCACGGGCCCGACGACGCCCGCTGCCGGGACTGCGAGATCGACCGCTGCGACGCGCACCGCTTCTGTCCCTGTCTCTGTTGAAGTCGAGCCGCGGGCCGAAGATCCGTCGCCCTGTGTGCCAGGTCGCAGGCCACGCGGACGGATTATGGATATTCTCGCTCGCATCTTCGCCACCCGCTTCGAGCAGCAGCACGCGGCGCCCCGAGTCCTTAGAAAGGCGATTGGCTAGCACACCCTGCAGAACCGGCGCCGATAATGATGAAATCGTACCTGCCCATGCCCCCTGCTCAGACGTCGTATTCGACCACTAAGTGGCGAGTGACCGGGCGACTCTGGCACGTAAGAATGAGGCCGTCTTCAACCTCATCGTCATCGAGCGCATAGTTCGCGCCCATCGCGACTTCGCCGTCCACCAGGCGCGCTACGCACGTCGAACAGACGCCAGCGGCACATGCGTAGGGTGCGTCGATATGGGCAGCGAGGGCGGCGTCGAGAAGCGTCGTCGTACCGCCCATCGGAACCTCAAGATGGTGGTCCACGCCGTCGATTCGTAGTGTGGCGTTGCAACTCTCTGCATGACCATTCGTTGCTTGCGACTGCTCGACCTGCTTCCTTACCTTCGGTGGAACGCTCGCGAACTTCTCGAACTTGATGAGTGACCGATCAACTCCGGATGACTGAAGCGCCGCAATCGCTGCATCCATCATCGGCTGCGGTCCACAAACGAAGACGGCGTCGAGCGATGTCACGCTGACCCAATGCTCGAAGAGGCTTGCGCATTTAGCCTCGTCGAGGCGACCCTTGAAGATTGGCAGCTCGTCGGAGTTGTGTTCGAGCACATGAACGATGTTCAATCGTTGCATGAACTCATTCTTCAGATTCTCGAGCTCAACACGGAACATCGTTGTGGAGCTCGACCGGTTCCCATAGATCAGGGTGAATCGCGACAGTGGCTCCGCATGAAGAACCGTCCGTAGGATGCCGAGAACCGGGGTGATACCGCTTCCTCCGGCGATGCCTACGTACTCACGGCCGCGCTCGGGGTCGAGTGGCACGTAAAAGCGCCCCATGGGCGGCATCGACTCGAGAACGTCTCCGACGGCCAGTTGGTCGTTGGCCCAGGAGGAGATCCGCCCAATTCCGCA
>JBCCAW010000605.1:0-3607 GCA_039814655.1 Myxococcota bacterium
CTGCTCACCGCCGCGCGCCACGCCGGCGAGTGACGCCGGCGCGCGCGCCTCGGCTTACTGGTAGCTGCCCTGCCACCAGGGCTCGCCCTCGCCGCCCTCGCCGCCGCCGCCTTCGCCGCCTTGGTCGCCGGTGTTGGTCTCGCCGCCGCCCGCTTCGTCGCCGCCGCCGGGCTCGCCGCCGTCGCCGTCCGTCGCGCCTTCGCCCTCACCCTCGAGGAGCCAGTCGACGTCGTCCTCGGAGACGTTGCCGCCACCCTCGACCTGAATCTCCCGCGCCGTGGTGCGCCGGACCTCCCACCAGGGCGCTCCCGGCGCCGTGGTCTGGTCGCCGCGGCGCTGGTAATAGGACCACCAGGGCCCCGGCCCGATATCGTCGCCCGCGGCCGGCGCCGCACCTTCGCTGACGCGAAGCTGAATGGTGACGGCCGCCCGCTGGCGGCGGGTGCTTTGCTGGAACTTGATGAAGCGCATCTGCGCGGCGACGGGTTGGAGACAGCCCACGAACTGGTCGTTGTTCGGCGAGAAGTGCCAGTTGTTCGCCTCGCCCTCGGACTCGATGATGAAGGTGAAGCGTACCTGCGCGAGGTTCTCGTTCCGCTCCATCTCGTCTTCGATGCAGGCGCGGAGATCGTCGTAGTGCGTCTCGAAGGTCTGGTTGATGAGCTCCTGGCTGAGGCGCACCGGGCGGTTGCGTAGCTCTTCGCGCCGCAGCCGCTCGACCTCCTGGGCCTGCTGCTGCGCGAGGCGGATCTGGTCCTCCTCCTGGAGCCGCGCCTCTTCTTCGAAGAGCGTGTTGATGGCCACCTGAAGCGGCTCGCCGGTGTGCGCCCCGGCTTGCACCTGGCGCAGCAGGTCGCGGCCCGTCGGGCCGCCGAGCTTGAAGATGCCCTCGGAGACGACCTTCAGCGTCTCCGACTCGTCCTCGCCGGTGAAGGTGCTGTCGGCGTGGTAGCGAACGAGGAAGTCCGTGAGCGCCGGGACGACGGTCTCGTCCCCGAGCTCGACGACACCGCGCGCGACGAGGGGAAGAACCTCGAGGGGCGTCTCATGGTCGAGGAGGTGACCGACGAGCGCCGGCACCGCGTCGCGGCTCTCCTGCTGGAGAAGCGCCGGCACGATGAGGGCCAGCGGCGGCGCGCTCGACTGCTCGATGTAGTCGTAGTGCCGGTTGAGGGACTCGACGATGAACTCGCCGCCGCTCGTCCGGCGCTGAAGCGCGATACCGATGGCCTCGCGCACCGCCGAGGGAACGGAGCGCTGCGCGTAGAGATCGAGGAGGTCCCGCGTGATCTCCGGGTTGTCGATGCTGCCGAGGAGCTCGATGGCGTAGGCGCGCGCCGGCGTGAGCCGGTTGTCGCTGTCGCCGCTGATCTCGATGAGCGACGTGCGCAGGTCCCGCGGCTCGCCGCCGTCGTGGTCCGCCGCCGGGTCGAAGTCGCCGATGTCGAGGCCCGCGCTCGCAAGCTCGCGCTCGATGCCACCGGTCCAGCGGTCGTTGCCCGTGCGCATGTCGAGCAGGTGCATCTCGCCCTGCTCGCCGATGGTCATGAGGCCCTTCGTGACCGCGTGGGCGCGAATGACGTCCTGGCCCAGAAGCCGGGCCCACTGGAGGTTCTGCTGCCCATCGAAGCAAAACACGTAGCGGTAGTAGACGAAGTAGAAGCGGTCATCGACGACCGGGAGCAGGTCGCTCTCCGTGGTCGGGACGGGCTCCCAATAGGTCTGAATGCGACCGCGCGCCGAACGCGTGCCCGGCATGGGGAAGAAGCCATCGTCGTGGACGAGCGGCTCGCGCGGTGCGCCTGGCGTCGGGGGAGGGCGGTAGGTCGAATCCTCCTTCGTGCCCGTGAAGCTCTTCTCCGTGAAGCGGTAGATTCCCTGGTGACCGTAGAAGAGACCCGCCGGCTCGGCCTCGACCCAGCTGAAGATGTCGTCCGTAGTGCGCACGCGGGCCGTCTCGATGCCGTCGCTCGCGCCCAGGATGGCGATGTTCTGCCGGTCCCAGGGGACGAAGACGTAGTCCCCGAAGGCCTGCGGATGACCGAGCACGCCGGCGATCTCGTGGTCCCAGACCCGGCTGCCGGTCCGGGCGTTGCGCATGCGGATGTGGCCGACGCGCGTCGCGCCGCCAGCCGCGCCGACGCTGACGACGAAGGCGATGTTGTCGCCGCTTCGCGTCGCGCCCACGTAGGCGAGGCCCTCCTTGTTCACGCGCCAGAGCTCGCTACCCGTGCGCAGGTCGAGGCAGAGCACCTCCTGGCGAACGCTGGTCATCACGACGTCGCCGAGCACCTCGGGCCGCGTGCGGGCGTCGATGGGCTGCTCCCAAAGGACCTCGCCGCCCTCGATGTCGATGGCGACGACCGTGGCTTCGCCCTCTCCGTCGTCCGGGTGCGTCGTCGCGACGGCCACGGGGCGATCGAAGGCGTTCTCGACGCGGTCGTTGGACGGCGCCGGCAGGTCCTCGAAGACCCGGGCCACGTCCTCGGACTGGTTGTCCGCGAAGCGGTAGCTGAAGGCATCGGCGATGCCGGCCGTGCCGAAGGCTCCGCAGCCCGAGAGCGCGAGCGCGGCGGCGAGGGGAAGGGCGGTCAAACGCATCACTGCAGGTCCTCGGAGGCGATCCGGTTCACGGCGTCGAGCACGGCCTGGCGGAGCACGCGGATGCGCCGCGCGCGAGGCCGCTCGGGGAAGCTATCCAGGTACCGGCTGAGGAAGTTTCGAGCCGGCACCGTGGCGAGCTCTTCGAGGCGCTCCACGATGCCCTTCTTGGCTTCGTAGCTCACGTCGTCCCGGCGCAGGTAGGCCTCGTAGCCCGAGAGCATCACGGCAAAGGGAATGGAGCCCCCAAGAAACCCGTGAAAGCGCTCGATGGTGCCTTCGGCGCCGACCTTGCCGATGGCCGGTCCCGCCTCGACTACGCCGCGCTCGAAGGCGAGGAAGAGCCGGTCGATCTCCGGGCGCGCCCGGGCGCCCATTTCGCCGAGAATCCCGGCTACGGCGCCGCGCACGCCGCGCTCACCGTCGCTCAAGCCGCGGGCTACGAGGGCCGGGACCCGGCGATCCTGGATCGCGCCGAGGGCTTCGTAGGCCTGGCGACGGGCGTCCGAGCGGCGATGCGCGGTGAACTCGGTCAGCACCTCGATGGCCTCGGGTGCACCCAGCAACCCCAGCACGCGGAGCGCCTCGTCGGTCACCACGTCCGGCTGGCCCCGGCGCAGCATCGCCGCGATCGGAGGCACGACCTCCGGGCGGTCGATGAGGCTGAGCAAGGTGAGCGCTTCGCGCACCTCGTTCGAGTCGGCGCTCTCCAGCCGCGGCGCGATCTCCTCGAGATCGTTGAGCGTGAGGCGTGGACCGGTCGCTTGAAAGCGGGCGTTCTCGCCGCCGCCGCGCTGCGCATGAGCGGAGGGCGCGGGGCCGACGGCGACGGCCAGCGTGACCAGAACCAGGGGAGCGACGAAGGAGGCCCGGGAGGCCAGCGCGACGACGCGACGCGGAGGGGAAGAAGTCAGGGGCATGGGCACGGTCGCGGCAGTGGGAGGGCCGCGAAGGCGGGACCCTAGCAAGAAATCGCGAAAATCGAGACGCCCCCCTTCAGTGGAAG
>JBCCAW010000553.1:0-4061 GCA_039814655.1 Myxococcota bacterium
CCGCGCCCCCGGCGCCCCGGGGTGGCTGGACCACGGAGAGCGTGGGGTACGGGTAGGGCCCGTAGCGCTCGCCGAAGCGGCGGAGGCCCTCGGCGGTGACCTCGTGGTGCCGGCGCGCGGCGGCGTCGTAGCCCGGAGGCGCGAAGACCTGCACCTCGACGCTGGCTCCCCCGGGCCCGACCCCGCGCACGCTGCGCCGGGTCTCGACCAACCAGGGTGCGGCCACGAACACGACGTCATGCACGCGCGGCGCCTCGAAGGCGTGGAGGCGCTCGCCGCTCCGCTCCTCGGGAGGCCCGGGGGCGACCCCGGTGGCGGCGACGACCCAGCCGGGCGGCGTCCGGACCTCGAGGCGCGCGTCGACGAAGTCCGCGTAGAACTCTCCATAGGCGTGGTAGGGCGTGCTGACCCAGCTGCCGTCGGGCTCGAGGCGCGCGAGCTTCGGGTACCACTGCGCGACGCAGTGAAAGTCGCCGTGAAAGCCGCTCCGGGCGAAGACCCGCGGGAGGCGGCTGGTGAAATGGGCTTCGAGCTCGAGGGTGCCGCCCGGGGGCACCGGGAAGGGCAGGGGGGTTCGGAGCTGGGTCCGGTCTCCCGGCACGAGCTCGTCGTCCGAGGCCGCGAGGAGGTCCACGGCCGCGCCTTCCGGGTCGAGCACCAGGGACGCGAGCTCCACGCCGCCGGGGCGGGCGCTCAAGTCTTCGGCCTGCTCGCCTCGCAGCTGCCCCCCGCTCTCCTGCATGAACACCGTCCGCTCGTCGGCGAAGGCGTTCAGGTAGAGATGCCAGCGAAGCTCCTGCTGCGGCACGCGGCTGGTGTTGACCCAGCGGATCCGGGCCCGGCCCGCGACGCGATGCTCCACCGGGTCGAGCGTCGCCGAGAGCGTCACGCTCGTGCGCCCGTCCGGGTCGCGCTGCGCTTCGTCCGTCGCCGCGGGCGTCGGCTGCGCCGCGACGCGAGAGGCGAGCCCGAGGGCGAGCACGAGGAAGGCGCGACGCATGAGGCCGGAGGTTGCCGCGGCGCTGCGCTGGGCGAAAGCTCCTCTCGTGCGGCTTGTGGACGAGCGGGCGACCGCGGCGGCCGCGGCGCGCCTCGGCGCGGCGCTGGCCGTTGGCGACCTGGTGATCCTCTCCGGGCCCCTCGGCGCCGGGAAGACGGCCTTCGTGCGGCACCTGGCCCGCGCGCTCGGCGTGCCCGCAGAGCTTCCGGTCACGAGCCCGACCTTCGCGTTGGTGCAGGATTACCCGGAGGCGGCGCCGCCGCTCGTGCACGCGGACCTTTACCGCCTGCTCCCCGAGACCGGGCCCGCCGATGCGGAGGCGCTGCAAGAGCTCGGGCTCCTCGAGGCGCGGCAACACGCGGCGCTGCTGGTCGAGTGGGGGGAGCCCTTCGAGCAGGCGCTCGGCGGTGCGACGCTGCATCTGGCGATCGCCTTCCCTCCCCGGGACGCGGCGTGCGGCGAGGATGCGCGGGAGCTCCATGCCGGCGGCGCCGGGGAGCGCGGAGCCCTCCTAACCGCCACGGTTGCCGGCCTGGCCCGTACCTGATAGCCCCGCCGACGGCGCGTCAGCTCGCGTCGGCCGCCGCTCCGAACCCTTTCGTCTGCGCCCCAGGGCGCGAGGACCAGCCGGCAATGCCCCGTCGCGACGACCTGAAGCGCATCCTCCTCATCGGCTCGGGCCCCATCGTCATCGGTCAGGCCTGCGAGTTCGACTACTCAGGTACCCAGGGCGCCAAGGCGCTGGCCCAGGAGGGCTACGAGGTCATCCTCGTTAACTCGAACCCAGCCACGATCATGACGGACCCGGAGATGGCGGTCCGCACCTACGTGGAGCCCCTCCACCCGAAGATCCTCGAGATGATCATCGAGCGCGAGCGGCCCGACGCGCTGCTCCCGACGCTCGGCGGCCAGACGGCGCTGAACCTCGCCCTCGCGCTCAACGGCCAGGGCGTGCTGGAGAAGTACGGCGTCGAGCTCATCGGGGCGCGCGAAGAGGCCATCCGCAAGGCCGAGGAGCGCGAGCTCTTCAAGGCCGCCATGGAGAAGATCGGCCTCGAGTGCGCCCGGGCGAGGACGGTGCGTACGCTCGAGGACGCCTTCGACGCCGTGGAGGACATCGGCTACCCGGTCATCCTCCGGCCTTCGCTCACCATGGGCGGGGCCGGCGGCGGCGTGGCCTACAACAAGCGCGAGTTCGACCGGGCCATCCGCTGGGCCTTCAACCAGAGCCCCGTGCACGAGTGCCTCGTCGAAGAGAGCGTGCTCGGCTGGAAGGAGTACGAGCTCGAGGTCATTCGCGACCGCGCGGACAACTTCGCGGTCATCTGCACCATCGAGAACTTCGACCCCATGGGCGTGCACACCGGCGACTCGATCACCGTCGCGCCGGCCATGACGCTCACGGACCGCGAGTACCAGCGCATGCGCGACGCGGGGCGGAAGATCATCACGGAGATCGGCGTCGACACGGGCGGCTCGAACATCCAGTTCAGCGTGGACCCGGCCACCGGGCGGCTGCTGGTCATCGAGATGAACCCGCGCGTGAGCCGCTCGAGCGCGCTCGCCTCGAAGGCCACGGGCTACCCCATCGCCAAGGTCGCGGCGAAGCTCGCCGTCGGCTACACGCTCGACGAGCTCGAGAACGAGATCACCGGCACGAGCGCCGCCTTCGAGCCGACCATCGACTACGTGGTCACCAAGTGCCCGCGCTTCGCCTTCGAGAAGTTCCCGGGCTCGGACCCGCGGCTCACGACGCAGATGAAGAGCGTCGGCGAGGCCATGGCCATCGGGAAGACCTTCCAGGAGTCGCTGCAGAAGGCGACGCGGAGCCTCGAGAAGGGCCGAGACGGCCTCGTGTCGCTCATCGGCACCGTCGACTACCGGGAGCTCGCGCTGCAGATCCGCGCGCTCAAGGAAGGCGACGAGGGCGCCCGGGCCTTTGGCGGCCCGTCCACCGAAGCGCTGCCCGCGCCGACGGAGGAGGAGCTCCGCGAGGCCATCCTCGAGGTGGTGCAGACGCCGCTGGACGAGCGGCTCTGGCACCTCGTCGACGGCTTTCGCGTGGGGCTCACGCTCGAGCAGCTCCAGCGCGCGACGGGCATCGACCCGTGGTTTCTTGGCCAGCTCCAGGAGATCGTGGACGCCGAGAGCGAGATCGAGGCCGGCAAGGCCGAAGCCATCGAGGTCGACGCGCTCCGCCGCTACAAGGCCATGGGCTTCAGCGACGCGCGCATCGCGGCGCTGCGCAACGAGACGCCCGCGGCGCTGAGGAGCGCGCGCGGCGACCTCCGGCCCATCTACGCCCGCGTGGACACCTGCGCCGCGGAGTTCGTCGCGCACACGCCCTACCTCTACTCCACCTGGGGCGAAGAGACCGAGTCCGAGGCCACGGACAACAAGAAGGTGATGATCCTCGGCGGCGGCCCGAACCGCATCGGCCAGGGCATCGAGTTCGACTACTGCTGCGTGCACGCGGCCTTCGCGCTCAAGGAGCTCGGCTTCGAGACCATCATGGTCAACTGCAACCCGGAGACGGTGAGCACGGACTACGACACTTCGGACCGGCTTTACTTCGAGCCGCTGACCTTCGAAGACGTGATGGGCATCGTCGAGGAGGAGAAGCCCTACGGCGTGATCGTGCAGTTCGGCGGGCAGACGCCGCTGAAGCTCGCGGTGGCGCTGGCCGACGCGGGCGTGAAGCTCCTCGGGACGAGCGCCGACGCCATCGACCGGGCCGAGGACCGGGAACGCTTCGACCGCATTCTAACGAAGCTCGGGCTCCGGCGCCCGCGCGGCGGCATCGCGAAGGGCGTGAGCGATGCCTTCGAGGTGGCCGAGAGCATCGGCTTCCCGGTCGTCGTGCGGCCCAGCTACGTGCTGGGCGGCCGGGCCATGGAGATCGTGCACTCGCGCTCGGACCTGAGCACCTACATGTCCATCGCCCTCGAGGCCTTGAACCGTGAGCGCCTCCCGGGCTCGGGCGAGCAGACCATCCTCGTCGACGAGTTCCTCCGCGACGCCATCGAGGTCGACGTGGACGCGGTGAGCGACGGTCAGAACG
>JBCCAW010000136.1:0-11636 GCA_039814655.1 Myxococcota bacterium
CACGGCGGCGTCGAAACGGGTCCCGAGCTCCGGTCGGCGCGCACCGAGCGAGGGCGGGTCCTTGTAGAGGTGCTGGATGAGGATGCGCTCGATGTCCGGCGCGTCGAAGGGCACGTCGCCGGTGAGCAGCTCGAAGGCGATGCAGCCGAGGGCGTAGCGGTCCGCGGCCGTGGAGAGCCCGCCGCCGGGCGCGCCCTCGTCGAGGGCGGTGACGCGCTCCGGCGCCAGGTAGGCGGCGGTACCGAGGCCCTCGTCGCCGCCCTGGCTACCCCTTGTCGCGAGACCAAAGTCCGAGACGGCGACGCGGAAGGACGTCGCGAAGAGAATATTGGCCGGCTTGAGGTCGCCGTGGACCACGCCGGCCGCGTGAATGGCGTCCACGCCCTGGGCGACCGCGTCGAGCACGCCGAGGGCCTCGTCCACGGCGAAGGCGTCGTGGTTGCGGCCGGCCAGGCGCTCCTCGAGGGTCTCGCCCTCCATCAGCTCCATGACCAGGAAGGGCTGGTCCAGGTGCGTGCCGTAGCTGAAGATCTGCACCACGTGCGGGTGGCGTACGCGGGCCATGGCGCGTGCCTCGCCGAGGAAGCGCTCCGCCGTGGCCGGGTCCCGCACGAGCTCCGGGTGGATGACCTTGACGGCGACCTCCCGGTCGAGGCTCTCGTCGAGGGCCCGGTACACCACACCCATGCCCCCGGCGCCGAGGCGGGAGATCACGCGAAGGTCGGGCCTGAGCCGGGCTCCGGTCATCAGGCTGGGCCGGTTGGCGCCGGTCGTCATGGCGCGCCGAGCCTACACCGGCTCTTCCCCGGGGGTCCCATCGGCGGTAGACGCCTCGCATGAAGGATGCCAAGGCCGTCTCCGCCCTCTTCGACCCGGACCGCTGGACCGTGGTGCCCGGCTTCGAGGACCTCGGCGACCTCACCTACCATCGCGCCAAGGACCAGGGCACGGTCCGCATCGCCTTCGACCGGCCCGAGGTACGCAACGCCTTCCGCCCGCAGACCGTCGACGAGCTCTACCGCTGCCTCGAGCACGCGCGGATCACGAGCGACGTCGGGTGCGTGTTGCTCACGGGCAATGGCCCCTCGCCCAAGGACGGCGGCTGGGCCTTTTGCTCCGGCGGCGACCAGCGCATCCGTGGCAAGGACGGGTACAAATACGCCGAGGGCACGACGAAGGAGAGCATCGACCCGGCCAAGCTCGGCCGGCTGCACATTCTCGAGGTTCAGCGCCTCATCCGCTTCATGCCCAAGGTGGTCATCGCCGTCGTTCCCGGCTGGGCCGTGGGCGGCGGGCCCAGCCTCCACGTGGTGTGCGACCTGACCATCGCCAGCCGGGAGCACGCGCGCTTCAAGCAGACCGACGCGGATGTAGCGAGCTTCGACGGCGGCTACGGCTCGGCCTACCTCGCAAAGATGGTGGGGCAAAAGAAGGCCCGGGAGATCTTCTTCGTGGGCCTCGACTACACGGGGGAAGAGGCCGCGGCCATGGGCATGGTCAACCGCGCGGTGGACCACGCGGAGCTCGAGACCGTCGCCCTGGACTGGGCCGCGCGCATCAACGCCAAGAGCCCGACGGCGCAGCGCATGTTGAAGTTTGCCTTCAACCTCACCGACGACGGACTCGTGGGGCAGCAGCTCTTCGCCGGTGAGGCGACGCGGCTGGCCTACGGCACGGACGAGGCGCAGGAGGGCCGCGACGCCTTCCTAGAGAAGCGACCCTTCGATTTCCGCCGCTTTCCCTGGCACTACTGAGGGAAGCCCTCGCCCTTCGCGGCTAGGGTAGCGATGGTGGAGACGCACCCAGAGAGCCCGCCGCCGAGCCGCTGGGCGCACCTGCGGGCCGGCGCCGTCGCGGTCCTGGTCTTCGTGCACCTCTGCCAGGGCGCGCCGCGACCGCGCGTGAGCGCCGAATCGGCGGCGAAACCGGCGGCCGCGCGGCAGATCCAAGCCTGGTCCGGGCGCCTCGGTCTCACGCCGGAGGAGCTGAGAGCGCACCTCATCGGGCTGAGCGAGGCGAGCGAAGAGCTCCGCCAAGCGGTCTCCGGGCCCTTCTGGAAGGTGTTCTGGAGGCTCGGCTTCGAGCAGCGCTGGGCGCTGTTCAGCGGCTCGCGCAAGCGGACCTGGCGCATGTACATCGAGTGGCGCGACGCCGAAGGCTGGCACCTCGCGTACCGCGTGCAGGATCCGGAGCACCGCTGGAACGCCCGGCAGCTCGACTACCGGCGCATCCGCGGGGTGTGGAACCCGGGCGCAGACGAAGCGCGCGTGGACTACGGGCGCTTCGCCGACTGGGTGGGGCGGCGGCTCTGCGAGGACCGGGAGAGCGCCGCCGAGGTGCGCGTGCGCTTCGCGCGCGTCCTTCCGCCGCCGCCCGGCGGTGCGCCGCACGTGGAAGACGAGTTCGGGCTCGAAGCGCGGCGCACCTGCGCACGGGGCGCGGCGCGATGAAGCGGCGCTGGCTGGCGCTCGTGCGTCTCCTCGACGAGCGTGAACGGGCCACGTCCCTTGCGAGCGTGCGCCTGCTCGTCGGTGCCTGCGCCCTGGTGGACGGCTTGCACATCGCCTTCCGCGGCGTGGCCGTGAACCTCTGGGGCCCGGCCGAGCAAGGGGGCCTCGGGGGGCTCGCGGGCAGCGACCCGCCCTGGCTCGTCGCGTCCGTGGGCCCGGACGGCGTGCTCACGCTCTACCTGCTCGGGGCCGCGTCGTTGATGCTCGGGCTCGTGCCACGCGCTGGCGCGGTGTGTCTGCTCCTCGCGAGCTCGGAGATGTCCCGGCTCCTCGCCCTCGGCGACCGGGGCATCGACGTGATGATCCGCCTCGTCACCTTCATCCTGCTCTTGTCCAAGTCCGGCGCCACGCTCTCCCTCGACACGAAGCTCCGCACGGGCCGTTTCACGAGCGCCGTACGCATTCCGGCGTGGCCCCGCTACCTCATCTTGCTCCAGCTGCTCTGGTGCTACTTCTCCGCCGGGCACAACAAGAGCGGCGAGGCTTGGTACCCCTGGGGGGGTCTCGAGGCGGTGTGGAACGTGCTTCACGATCCGCACTTTTCCGCCGTAGACGTCGGTCAGAACGTCTTCGTGTACCACGCGTCGCAGCTGCTCACGCTGGGGACGATTCTCTTCGAATGGACCGCACCGCTGATGCTCGTCGCGCTCTACGATGCGCGCGTTCCGGAGGGCGCCGGGCGTCTTCGCCGGGCGCTCAGGCGCCTGCGCTTTCGCTGGGTTTGGATGGCGACGGGCATCACCTTTCACTTGGGACTCGCGGCGACGCTGTGGATCGGCATTTTTCCGTACGCCATGCTCGCGCTCTACCCCGCGCTCGTGCCCCCGGAGCGCCTCGAGGCATGGTTGCCCCGCCTGCGGGCGGCGCCTGCGGAGCCATCCCCCGCCGGCTGAGTACGGGCGTCGGGTAGGATCGCGACGTGGAAACGGCTTCTCCTCCCCGGGGTGACGCGGCACCGGACCTCCGCGGCGCGCTGCGGCGCATCGGCCTCGTCACGGCGCTCGGTGTCCTGAGCGGCCTGTTGCTGCTCGTCACGTCCTTCGACACGCTGCCGGAGAACCTCCGCGGGACACTCCGGGATCTCGGCCGCGTGGGCATGGCGCTCACGCTGGTGGCGCTGCTCATCGGGCTTCTCCTCGCGCAGCAGCGCGGTCTCCTCGGTCTGCTGCTCGGGCGCGCCTTCCTCGCCGCCGGTGACGACGAAGAGGCGATGCTGGCCATCAACGCCGAGCCCCTCGAGACCGCTGGCTCACTGGCGAGGCTCCGGCAGAGCCAGCTACGCGTGCGCCGGCTCGCCGGGGCGCGGCACCTGGACGCCATCGCCCTCGTCAGCGAGCTCATGGAGGCGGCCTTCAGCGTCGGGGCGAGTGACGTGCACATCACGCCCACGGCGACCTCGCTGCGCCTGGCGCTACGCATCGATGGGGTGCTGCACGACGTCGGCGAGCTGCCGCAGCGGCACCGCTCCTACGTCATCAACCGGGTGAAGGTGCTCGCGAAGCTCTCGCTCCACGTGACCATGCGGCCGCAGGACGGGCGCTTCGCCTTCGAGAGCGACGCCTTCCAGGCACGCGTCGCCACGCTGCCGACGAACCATGGGGAGAAGGTCGTCATCCGGCTCGCAGTGCAGCACGCGGACCGCTACTCCCTCGAGCGCATCGGCTTCGACGCGGAGACGCTGCTCCGCTTCCGTCAGCTCCTCGGCCGCGAGCATGGCCTCATCTACCTCACGGGACCAACCGGGAGCGGAAAGACCACGACCATGTATGCGTCGCTGCTCCACCTTCGCGAGCAGCGCGGCGGCAAGGCGAACCTCGTGACGCTGGAAGACCCCATGGAGATGGACTTCGAGGGCATCGCCCAGACCGAGGTGAACCCGGACGTGGGCCTCACCTTCGCCACGGGGCTCCGGTCCATCCTGCGCCAGGACCCGGACATCATCCTCGTGGGCGAGATTCGCGACGAGGTGACGGCGGAGACGGCGACGCGCGCCGCGAACACGGGCCATCTCCTGCTGACGAGCGTGCACGCGGACAGCAGCGTGGGCGTCTTCAACCGGCTGCAGCAGCTCCGCGTGGACACGCACCAGGCGGCGAGCGCGTCCATCGCGGTGGTCAACCAACGGCTCGCCATTCGAAACTGCGATCATTGCCGCGCGCCGGCCACGCCGGACACGGTGCAGTCCCGGCAGCTCGCCCTGGCCGGCGTGGGCGAGGAGAGCTTCTTCGTGGGCACGGGCTGCCCGCACTGCAACGGCACGGGGCGGCGCGGTCGCGTGCCGCTCATCGAGGTGCTCGCGGTCACGGAGCGCTTCCGGGAGCTGCTCGTAGACGGGGCGAGCAAGGCCGAGCTCGAGCGGACGGCCATCGAGGATGGGATGATCCCGCTCCAGGACCAGGCCATCGCGAAGGCGAAGACCGGCGAGCTTCCCCTCGACGAGCTCGTGCGCGTCTTGGACGAGACCTGACGCGGCGCCTGCCCGGGGCTATGTCACGGCCCATGGCAAAGCCCTTCGAGCCCCGCGGCGTCTGGCCGGCCCTCGCGACGCCCTTTTCCGACGACGGACGGCTGGATCTGACGGCCTACGCGCGCCTGGTCCGCTTTACCCTCGACGAGGGCGCGACCGGCGTCGTGCCCTGCGGCACCACCGGGGAGTCGCCGACGCTGAGCTGGGAAGAGCACGACGCGCTCCTGGCCAAGGCAAGCGAGGTCGCCGGGGATGCGGCGGGCGTGCTCGCGGGGACGGGCTCGAACAACACCGCGGAGGCCATTCGCGGGACGGAAGACGCGCTCCGCCTGGGCGCCAGCGCCGCGCTGGTGGTCGACTGCTACTACAACGGGCCCTCGAGCCTCGAGCTGCGGACCGAGTACTACGAGCGGGTCCTGAAGGCCGTACCGAGCATCCCGCTCGTGCCTTACGTGATCCCCGGGCGCACGGGCTGCGCGCTCGGCGCCGAAGACCTGGCCATGCTGCACCTTGCCGACCCGGCGCGGGTGCCGGCGGTGAAGCAGGCCACCGGCGACCTCGACCGCATGCGCACGGACCGGCGCCTCTCTGGGCCGGGCCTGGCCATCCTGAGCGGCGACGACGACCTGACGCTGCCGATGATGAACGACCCGGGCATTCGCGCCGCCGGCGTCATCAGCGTGATGGCGAACCTCGTGCCGCGGGCGCTGAGCGAGCTGGTTGCCGCGCGCGCCGCCGGCGACGTGGGCAAAGCCGGTGAGATCGCGGCGCAGGTCTCGCCGCTCCTGAAGATCGTCGGCGTCCGCGCCCACGCCACCCGCGAGCTGCCCGACGGGCGCTCGCTCCGCGTGGAGGACAAGTTCCGCAACCCCGTACCGCTGAAGACCATGATGGCCGGCCTGGGCATGATCGGCAGCTACTGCCGCCGGCCCCTCGGGCCCATGACGCGCCCGGCCGTCGAGGTCTGCCGGGGCGCGCTCCGCGAGGTCTGGGAGACGGCGCCGCGCTTCCTCCGGCCCATCGAAGAGCACTACGGCGTGTCCGTCGAAGAGAGGCTCACCGGCGACCGTTTCTGGCCGGCGCGACCCTGATCCCGTTGTCCATCGAAGCCGGCGAGAGGACCGGGCGCGTGCCCACCGCGAGCCCTGGCCCCAGCCCCGCGCCGGCGCCATGTAGGCCCTCATGCGTGACCGCGTCGACCTCGGGCTCCTCGTCATTCGACTGGGCCTCGGCCTGAACATGATGGCCCACGGGCTCCCGAAGATGCTCGGGGGTCCCGACAAATGGGCTGGCCTCGGAGGCGCCATGGGCTTCGTGGGCCTCGACCTCGGCGAGGGGCTCCGGACGGCCTTTGGCTTCCTCGCGGCCTTTGCCGAGCTCGGCGGCGGGCTCTTCGTCGCCCTCGGCTTCCTCTTCCGGCCCTCGCTGCTTTTGCTCATTGCGACGATGGTCGTCGCCGCCGCGCTCCACCTCGGCAAGGGCGAGGGCTACACCTCGGCCAGCCACGCCATCGAAGTCGGCCTCGTGTTCCTCGGCCTCTTCGTGAGCGGCCCGGGCCGCTTTCGCATCCGCCTCGCCAAGGGCGGCGGCGGCTACTGGAGCTGAGCCGGTCTACTCCGCCGCGTCGCGGTCGCCGAGCAGCGTGTCCGGGGGAACGATGCGGCCGGCGATGGCGCTCGCCGCCACGGTGAGCGGGCTCGCCAGATAGACCTGCCCGGGCCCGGAGCGACCGGGGAAGTTCCGGTTCTGCGAGCTCACGCTCACCTGGTCCTTCGAGCGCGACGCGCCGGGCCCGGCGTTGATGCACGCGCCGCAGCTCGGGTCGATCATGGTCACGCCAGCTTGCGTGAACACCTCCAGGTAGCCTTGGGCCTCGGCGTATTTCCGGATCTGCTGGCTGCCGAACTGGATGTAGCACTCGACGCCATCGGCCACGCGCTGCCCGCGAGCGACCGCGGCCTGGAAGACCTGGGCGTACATGTCCATGTCCGCCTTCTTGCCGCCAGTGCAGCTCCCGCCGTAAGCGATGTCGATACGCGCGTCGACTTCCGCCACGCCGACGCCGTTTCGCGGGTCCCCGGGCGTCGCCACCATGGCCCCCACGGCGCCGAGGTCGATCGCGAAGGTCGCCAGGTACTCGGCGTCCGCGTCACTCCGCAGGAGCCGGGGCCGGAGCGACTCCGCGTCGAGCCCTCGCTGCGCGGCCAGGTAGTCGAGCACCACGTCGTCCGCGGCTACGATGCCCGTGAAGCCGCCGGCCTCGACGGCCATGTTCGTGAGCGTGGCCCGCTCGTCGAGGGCCATGGACGTCACGCCGGGCCCGGTGAACTCGAGCACCTTGCCGATGCCCTGGCTCGTGCGGAAAAAGGGCTGCGCGAGGATGTGGAGCATCAGATCCTTCGCCGCGACGCCCGGGCGAAGCGCGCCCTCGAGCACGAAGCGCACGCTCTCGGGCACGCGGACGCGCACGTCCTTCGTCAACCAGGCGTTCGCCATGTCCGTGCTGCCCACGCCGAAGGCAAAGGCGCCGAGCACACCGGCCATGCAGGTGTGGCTGTCCGTGCCGAGCACCACATCGCCGGGCAGCGCGAGGTCCTCGACGACGGCGTTGTGGCAGATGGCCTCGGACCCGCCGTCCGGGTTCTCGCCGTAGAGGCGGATGCCGTGCTTCGCCGCGAAGCCCTCCTGCGTCGTCGCGAGGCCGTCGGCGCGCTCGAGAAGGCCGAGGCGCCGCTTGTCCTCGCTCATCACGTCGCCGAGGAAGGTGAGGTGATCGCGGAAGGCGTAGACGCTCTCCGGGTCCGTGATGCGCGCGTCGTCGCCCAGCGCCTGGCGGAAGAGCGCGTCAGCCATGGGCGTGACGTACTCGTGGCTGAAGCGAACGTCCGTTCGGATGAAGAGCGCGTCGCCGGGCTTCACCGCCGGAACGCCGACCGCGCCCGTCGCCGCATCGGCGATGGTATTCTTGGCGATGATCTTCTCGACGAGGGTCATGGGACGCGGCGCCGTGGCGATGGCCGGCGGCGTGACCTCGCCCGCCAGCCGCGCCCGGTTGTACGCAAAGAGCCCGCCGTGGCGCACGATGCCGGCGCTGATCGCGTCGAGACCCGCCGTGAACTCGCTGAGGGGGATGGCTTCGCCGGCGCGGATACGCCCGAGCAGGCCGAAGTCCGTGGAGGTGAGCAAGCCGATGTTCTGGCAGTTCTGCCCGTAGATCTTCTCGATGCTCTTGGCGACCACGAGCTGAATGCCTGCCGCCTGCTCGCTGTAGGGCGCCGTCTCCCGGCTCGAGCCGCAGCCCTTCGAGAGCCCGCTGACGATGACGTCGAAGCCGCCGTCCTTGATGGCGTCCTTCGTGACCGCCTCGCCCTTAAGGCCCACGTGCGTGTACCGGCCGAGGGTCTCGTCGTAGTAGAAACAGACCCAGCCGGGGGTGATCTCGTCCGTCGAGATGTTGTCCCGGAGCCCCGACGCTTCGGCCTCTTCGAGGGTGATGTCGCGGCCCTCGAGCTGCGCCCGGAGCAGCTCCGGGTCGCCGGTGACGAAGAGGATGCGGCGGGGAAATCGAAGCGCGTCGGGCCGGGTCATGGGGAGAGGCAGCCTACCAGCCAGCCGCTCCCACCCGCGGACCCTCGTGACCGTGGTCACGAAAGCCTCCGCGGGGCGGCTCGGACCCCCGGTGGCCGAGCCGCGTGCGATAGGGTCGGCCCATGGACCGGTCGTATCAGTGTTGCACGGCTTCTCTGCTGACGGCCTTGCTCCCGGCCATCCTTGGCACCGCCTGTAGCGGGTCGACGGGCACCGCGGCCCGCACGAGCCGCGCGAGCCGGCCCGCGCCGCGGCCCCGCCCGGCGCCGTTCCCCTCCAAAGCGGAGACGCTCTCCTTCGCCTCACAGTTCGCCACGGACCGCGGGCTTCCGGCCGAGCATGGCGAGGTGCCCTTCCCCTGGGCCCTGGACGGCATCCCGGCCTCACCGGGACCTGCGGAGGCCCCGCGCGACGGAAGCGCCGGCGCCATGCTGGACCGGGTCCTGGCCACGCACGCGGCGCTGACCGCGACGGCCGGGATGCAATGCGTCTCCCAGGCCATGGCGACGGCCGCTCTCCGAAGCGACGGGGAGCGCCCCGAGTCCGCCTTCGAGCGCTTCGCGCTAGCGCGGTGCGGGGCGGGCACGCGAAGCGTCGGAGTCTTGGCCGTGAGGTCCCGTGGCACCCCCGCATCGCGGCGCCTTTCCCAAGCCACTCAGAACGCGCTCCTCGAGAGCTTGGAAGAGTCGCTCGCAGAGCTGGGCAACAGCGTCATCGGGCTCGCACAGGCCCGGGAAGGCCGAGACACCGTCACCGTCGTGGCCTACGCGAGCCCCACGGCACGCCTCGAGACGCCGCGCCCGGTGGCGGACACCGCGGGCACCGTCGCCGTCCGCGGCGAGCTGATGGAGCCGGGCATGAAGCAGGTGGCTGCGCTCATCAACCAGGGCGCGACGGGGTACGCCCGGTGCACGCTGTCCTCGGCGGTCCCGCTGCCCCGCTTCTGGATGGAGTGTCCCCTGCACGCGACGGACGACGCGGCCCGCATCTCGATCTTCGCACAACGGGGTAACGCGCCCATCGCCTTTCACGTCGTCGATGTGGTCGGCCGCCGGGACCCGGCGAGCGAGCCACGGAGCGAGAGCTACGACCCGGCCCTCCCGGAGCTGCGCCCGGTGAGCACTCCGGCGGCGCTACTGGCAGGGGTCCAGGAGCGCGTCGCGCAGATCCGCGATGCCGACGGCCTTGCGCCGGTGACCGTGGCCCGCGCGGAGAGCACGCGCCTCGACGGGCTGGTTCCCGCCGCCCTCTCCGGAGGTCTCACGACGCAGCAGCAGCTCACCCTGTCCCGAGGGATCCTGGCCGCCTGGGACGTCGAGAGCCCGCGCCCGATTCGCGACGGCTACTACGCGACCACCACGGCCTTTGGTCCCCCGGATGCCGAGCGCTGGATGGCCACGGCGCTCCTCGACCCCTCGCTCCGCCGCACCTTCTTCGACCCGAGCGCTGCCATCGTGGCCCTCGGCTCCACGGTCGAAGAGCGTGGTGTCGCGGCCATCGCAGCCTCCTGGCGTCTCCACGGCGACCGGGTGACCGAGGAGGCCGGCGCCGAGGCGCTCCTTCAGAACCTCGAACAGGCGCGCCAGGCCCGGGGCGTGCCGCCCCCCCAGCTCATCACGGACTTCGACGACTTGGGCGCCGCCCTCGAGGACGTCCGTACGGGACGGCAGAGCATGGACGCCGCCATGGAGTCGCTCCTCGAGACGGCGTCGCAGCGCTGGCAGCGAAGCGTCTACTCCTATGCGCTCGAGACCACGAACCTCTCGTCCGTGGAGTTGCCCGACGCGCTCCTCGAGGGCGGCGAGCTCATGCTGAGCGTCGGCGTCACGCATCAGCCGCTCGCGGATTCTCCCTGGGGAACCTACCTGGTCGGGATCATCTTCACGCGATGAAGGCGGCGCCCCGAAGCGCATCGCTGCCCCGGCGAGTGAGCCGTCAGAGGCTCGCGCGGTAGAGGCTGAGCAGGTCCTCCGCCGTGCACGGCCGCGGGTTGAGCCGGTGCGCCGCGTCCTCGTGGGCGAGCACGGCCAGCGCGCTCAGGTCTTCCTCTTCGATGTCCATGGCGGCGAGGCCGTCCGGGAGCCCCAGGCGCTTCCGGAGCGCACGCACGGCGCCGGCGCCCTCGAAGGCCAGCGTGTCGACGTCGTCGCCGCGGGCGCCGAGGAGCTTCGCGATGCGACCGATCTTCTCGGGCACGGCCTTGCGGTTGTAGTCGAGCACCGCCGGCAGGCAGAGCGCGTTGGCGAGGCCATGGTGCAGGCCGTGCTCGGCGCTCAGCGGATGCGCGAGCGCGTGACACGCGCCGAGGCCCTTCTGGAAGGCCACCGCGCCCATCATGGAGGCCTTGAGCATCGCGCCGCGGGCCGCGAGGTCCTTGCCGTCGAGCGTGGCCGCCTCGAGGTGCTCCGCGATGAGGCGAATGCCCTCGATGGCGATGGCGTCGGCCATGGGGTGGTCCCCCACGGCGCAGTAGGCCTCCACGCAGTGCGTGAGCGCGTCCATGCCCGTGGCCGCCGTGATGCGCTTGGGCAGCGTCGCCGTGAGCTCCGGGTCGAGCAGGGCCACGTTCGGCAGGAGCGAAGGCGCGAAGATCACCGTCTTCCGGTTCGTGGCCTGCAGCGTGACCACGCCGCTCCGGCCCACCTCGCTGCCCGTGCCGGCGGTCGTGGGGATCGCCACCATGGGCGGGACCGGCTGGGTGATGCGGGCGTCGCCGCCGAGCGCGTCGTCGTACTGGGCGAGGGGCAAGGGATGCGTCGCCGCGACGCGCACCACCTTGGCCACGTCGAGGGGGCTGCCGCCGCCGAGAGCCACGATCACCTGGGCGCCGGCCTGCCGGAAGGCGTCCGTCGCGCTCAGCACCTCGCTCTCGAGCGGGTTCGAGCTGAGCTGGTCGAAGACCGTAACGGCGAAGCCCGCGCCTTCGAGGCTCTCGATGACCGCGTCGGCGAGGCCCGCCTCGCGCACGCCCTCGTCCGTCACCAGCAAGGCCGCGCCGGGCGAGGCCACGAGCCGCGCGGCCGCGGCGCCGCCGCCCCGCACCCCGCCGGCGCCCCCGACCCAGCGCGGGG
>JBCCAW010000180.1:0-9941 GCA_039814655.1 Myxococcota bacterium
CCCTTGAGTCGCTTCTACGTAGTCGCCTTTTCTCAAGCCGTGGCGAGTCACTGTACCGCCATACTTTCGGCGTTTATTAACCGAACTCGGAGGCAGCAGGACCGGGAGTTCGGCGACCTCCTCGGCATCCAGCAGGCGCGACAGGGTTTCGGGCGCATCGCCGCCCAGACGGCCAAGCAGGTCATCATTCAGCGCGTCCGCGATGCCGAACGGGAGCGCATCTTCAAGGAGTTCAAAAACCGCATCGGCGAGGTGATCAGCGGCACCGTTCGCCGCTTCGAGCGAGGCTCGAACATCATCGTCGACCTCGACCGAAGCGGGGAGGGCGGCCGCACCGTCGAGGCGATCCTGCCGGCGCGGGAACAGACGCCGCGGGAGAGCTACCGGCCGAGCGACCGCATCGTCGCCCTGCTCAAGAACATCGACCGCGAGGCCCGGGGCCCGCAGATCATCCTCTCGCGCACGGACGTGACGCTCCTGACGAAGCTCTTCGAGACGGAGGTGCCGGAGATCTACGAGGGCATCGTCCGCATCGTGGCGGCGGCCCGGGAGCCCGGCGCGCGGTCGAAGATCGCCGTGTCGAGCCGGGACACGGACGTCGATCCCGTGGGCGCCTGCGTCGGCATGAAGGGCTCGCGCGTGCAGGCCGTCGTGCAGGAGCTGCGGGGCGAGAAGATCGACATCGTTCCCTGGGACAAGGACCCGGCGCGCTTCGTCTGCAACGCCATCGCTCCGGCCGAGGTGGTGCGCGTCATCATCGACGAGGCCAACGCGACCATGGAGCTGGTGGTCCCCGATGCGAAGCTCTCGCTGGCCATCGGCCGCCGGGGCCAAAACGTCCGCCTGGCTTCGCAGCTTACGGGCTGGCGCCTCGACATCATCAGCGAGACCCGCTTCCGGCAGATGGAGGAGGAGTCGCTTTCGGCCCTCTCCAAGGTGCACTCGGACGAAGAGGTCGCCCGGACCCTCTACAAGATGGGCTTCCGCACCCTCGATGAGGTCGCCGAGGCGCCGGACGACGAGCTGCTCACCATCGAGGGCATCGACGACACCAACATCGAAGAGATCCGGAAGAACGCCATCGAGGGGCTCGAGGCGATTCGCCAGGAGTCCATCGAAGAAGCCCTCCGGCAGACCGAGCTCCCCTCGCCGCGCGAGCGGCTCTTGCTCGTGCGCGGCGTGACCAACCGCATCGCCGACGCGCTCGAGAAGGGCGGCTTCGGCAGCCTCGAGGCCATCGCCGGGGAGGCCGACGCGGACCGGCTCGCCATGCGCACCCAGCTGGACGGACAGCGCGCGGCGTTCATCAAGGCGGCCGTCGACGAGTTCCTCCAGAACGGCTGGCCGCGCGTGGAAGCCGGCGTGGCCGAAGCCAAGGAGCTCGCCCGCGAGGAGGCGGAGCGCGAAGCCGCGGAGGCCGCGGCCGCAGCGGAGGCGGCCCGAGCCGCGGCCGCCATCGCCGAGGCCGCCGGACAAGACGGTGCAGAGGACAGCGCCGGGCTCGAGGGCGCGGCGCCCGTTCCGGAGGGGGGCTGACCCATTTCTGCGCCCCCCGCGACCGCCGTAGCGACCAAGCCCGAGCGCACCTGCGTCGGATGCCGCGAGCGCGCGCCTGCGAGCGCGCTCTTGCGTCTGTCGCCCGCGCCCGCCGGGGTCGAAGGGCCGGCGGTGGTCCCGGATTTCAAGGGGCGCCTGCCAGGGCGTGGCGTGTGGGTGCACCCGCGTCGCCAGTGTGTGGATCACGCCTGCCGTCGTGGAGGACTGTCACGTGCCCTGCGCCGTGAGGTCCGGCTGGCTCCGGAGGCGCTCGCCTCGCTCCTCGAGGCCTCGCTCCGCTCGCGCCTGCACGGGCTTCTCAGCGGCGCCTGGCGGGCGCGGAAGCTCAGCCTGGGGACGGATGCGACGCGCGAGGCGATTGCCGCGCGCCAGGTACGCCTCCTCTGGGTGGCCGAGGACGCCGCGGGCCGTAAGGACGAGCTCGCCGCGGCACAGGAGCGCCTCGGCGACGAGGTGGTCGTGCTGGGCCGCAAGGCGGAGATCGGGGCCCAGCTGGGCCGTGGCGACGTCGGGGTGCTCGGCATCCTCGACGCAGGTCTCGCCGAAGCACTTCGAGACGTCGCGCGCGCCCTCGCCGGGTTGCGCGAGACGACACTCGCAACGCATAAGGACGCGGCGGGAGCGCGGGGCCGAGAAGCTCGGCCGGAGGCAAGCGCTGCCCGCCCCACGTCAGAGAGCAACGAACGAGAATGAGTAAGGTTCGGGTATACGAGGTCGCGCGCGAGCTCGGGTTGGAAAACCGTGAGCTGATTCAGCGTATCGCGGCCCTCGGCATCCAGGTGCGCAACCACATGAGCGTGCTGGAGGTCGGTGACGTGGACCGCCTCAAGCGGGCCCTCGAAAAGGACCGGACGGAGACGCTCGTCGAAGAGCGTATTCGTCCCACGGTGGTGCGGCGTCGCGTCCGCAAGAAGCCGAAGCCGGAGCCGGTCGCCGCGGAGCCGGTGGCCCAGGCCGCCCCGGAGCCGGCGCCCGTGGCGCCTCCGGCACCGGTGGCACCGGTGGACCCGCCGCCTCCGGTCCGCGCGCCCGCGCCCGTCCCGGCCGAGGTTCCTCGCCCCGAGGCCGAGGCGGCGCCCGCGGAGGCTGCGCCGGCACCGGCGCCGGCACCGGAGACGCCGGCGGAGACGGCCAGCGTCCCCGCCGAGCCCGTCGCCGCCAAGGAGCCGGAGGCCGCGGCCGAGCCCACCGAAGCCGCTCCGGCCGAGGCGGCGGCTCCACTGCAAGCGCCGCAAGCGCCCGTCGAAGTCGCCGCGGAGCCCGCCGCGGAGCCCGAAGCGGCACCGGCCGCGGAGCCCGCCACGGAAGCTGCGCCCGCAGAGCCCGCCGCCGAAGCTGCGTCCGCGGAGCCCGCCACGGAAGCTGCGCCCGCGGAGCCCGCCGCGGAAGCTGTGCCTGCGGAAGCTGCGCCCGCGGAGCCCGCCGCGGAATCTCCGCCCGAAGCGGCGGCCGAGGCCGAGGCTGCACCGGAGCCCGAGCCGGCACCGCCGAAGACCGAGCCGACGGCCGAACCGCGCCGCGCCGAGCCTCCTGCGAACGCGCCCCGGGCCACGCTCCCTCCGGGCGTGCAAAAGCGTGGCAACACGCATCAAGCGGGACCGAAGCGACGGCAGCTCAGCGTCGAGGAGCGGCAGCGCATCGTTGCGGAGCATCAGGCCTCCCGCCCGGCGCCGCGTCGCCGACGCGAGGTCAGCCGCGCGTCCATCGGTCCGGGTCGCCCCCAGGGCCGCGGACGCGGGCGCCGCATGAAGGCCGGCGTCAAGCCGAAGCAGACGCAGATCACGGTGCCGAGCGCACAGAAGCGCAAGATCCGCATCGAGGAGACCATTGGGCTGCAGACCCTCGCGCAGCGCATGAGCATGAAGGCCACGGACCTGCTCATGCAGCTGATGCAGATGGGCCAGGGCGGGATTCACATCAACTCGACGCTGGACGCCGAGACCGCGGCCATCATCGCCAGCGACTTCGGCTACGAGGTCGAGGACGTCGCGCGCTCCAAGGAAGAGGTCGTCGTCGACGCGCGCGGCGACTTCACGAACAACGAGGAGGACCAGGTCACCCGCGCGCCGGTCGTGACCATCATGGGTCACGTCGACCACGGCAAGACCTCGCTCCTCGACAAGATTCGCTCGGCCAAGGTCGCCGAAGGCGAAGCCGGCGGCATCACGCAGCACATCTCCTCCTTCCGCGTGGACACGAAGAAGGGCCCCGTCGTCTTTCTCGACACGCCGGGCCACGCGGCCTTCACGGAGATGCGCGCCCGCGGTGCGCAGGCCACGGACGTGGTCATTCTGGTGACCGCCGCCGACGACGGCGTGATGCCGCAGACGCGCGAGGCGGCGAGCCACGCGAAGGACGCCGAGGTCCCGATCATCGTCGCCGTCAACAAGATCGACAAGCCGCAGGCGAACGCCGAGCAGGTGATGAACGAGCTCGCGGCCATCGATCTCCGTCCCGAGGAGTGGGGCGGCAGCACCATGTACGTGCAGACCTCGGCCATCACGGGCCAGGGCATCGACGAGCTCCTCGAGGGCGTGGTGCTCACCTCCGAGCTTCTCGAGCTCAAGTCGAACCCGAAGATTCCCGCGGAGGGTGTGGTCCTCGAGGCGAAGCTCGACCGCGGCCGTGGCGTCGTCGCCAACGTGCTCATCCAGGACGGTTCGCTCGGCCCCGGAGACTTCGTCGTGGCCGGTCGGTCCTACGGGCGCGTGCGCGCGTTGACGGACGACCGAGGCAAGAAGATCAAAAAGGCCGGGCCGGCCACGCCCGTCGAGCTGCTCGGCTTGGACGAGCTGCCCGAGGCCGGGGACAAGCTCTACCAGGTCACGGACGCCAAGAAGGCCCAGGAGGTCGCGGAGTCCAACAAGCAGAAGAAGCAGGTCGGCCCCATCGCCCGGAGCGGCCCGAGCGGCCTCGAGCGCCTCCAGCAGCTCATGAAGGAGGGCGAGCAGCAGGAGCTGCGCATCGTCCTCAAGGCCGACGTGCAGGGCTCCATCGAGGCCCTCGCGAAGGCCCTCGACGACCTCTCCACGGAGAAGGTTCGCGTCAACGTCGTGCACAAGGCCGTGGGCGGCATCACGGAGAACGACGTGATGCTGGCCGGGGCCTCCGACGGACCGAAGATCGTGCTCGGCTTCAGCGTCCGCCCGCAGGGCAAGGCGTCGGCCATGGCCAAGAAGAGCGACGTCGAGATTCGGACCTACAACGTCATCTACGAGGCCATCGACGACGTGAAGGCCGCCATGGCCGGCCTCCTCGCGCCGAAGCTCGTGGAGAAGGAGCTCGGCAAGGCCGAGGTCCGGCAGACCTTCAGCATCCCCAAGATCGGAACCATCGCCGGTTGCATGGTCACCGACGGCAAGATGTTCCGCTCCGGCAAGGCGCGCCTCGTGCGCGAGGGCATCGTCGTCTGGACCGGCAACATGGCCTCGCTGCGCCGCTTCAAGGAGAGCGTGGCCGAGGTATCGCAGGGCTTCGAGTGCGGCATCGGCCTCGAGAACTACAACGACCTCAAGGACGGGGACGTCATCGAGTGCTTCGAGGTCGAGGAGGTCGCGGCCTCCCTCGACGAGTGAGCACCGCTGCGGGTGAGGCACGGGTGATCGTCGGCGTCGCACGCTTCAGGCTCCGGCTCCGGGGAGTGCGGAGCCTGAAGGAGAAGCGCGGGCAGCTACGCACGGTGCTCGACCGGCTGCGCCAGCGCTTCGACCTGAGCGTCGCGGAGGTAGGAGCCCTCGATGCGCACGGCTGGGCCGAGGTGGGTCTCGCGGTGGTGAGCAACGAGCGCGCGCACGCGGAGCGAATGCTCCAGCGTGTGCTCGACGCGGCGGAGGCCTTCGGCGTCGGAACGGTGGAGGACGTGCGCACGGAGCTGCTGCATCTCGGGCACCTTCCGGGTTCCCTGGGCCGGACGGAGCCGGCGCGCGACGAGGCCAGCGCCTTCGGCTCCTGGGCGGCCTTCGACGCGCGCGAGGAGGCGCCGTGAGCGCCCAGCGACCGAGCGGCGGCGGGCGTCCGGAGCGCGTCGCCGAACGCATCCGGGCCGAGCTCGGCGACATGCTGCTGCGCGGCGCGCTCGGAGACCCGGCCGCTCAGGGCGCCGTGGTGAGCGCCGTCCGGGTCAGCGGCGACCTCTCCGTCGCCCGCGTCTATGTGCGCACGCTGGAGGCGGCGAGCGCGCGCCGTCAGCAGGCCCTCGTCGAGGCCTTCGAACGCGGCGCCGGTCGTCTGCGGCGACGCCTCGCGGCGCGGCTGCAGCTTCGCCGCGCGCCGGAGCTTCGCTTTCATTGGGACGACGTGGTGGACTCCGCGGGGCGCATCGAAGGGCTCCTCGACTCCATCGCACGGGACGCCCCGGACGGAGAAGGCGCATGAGTCAGGACGAAGCGCTCGCCCTCGTGCGCGGCGGCTCCCGCTTTCTCGTGGCCTGCCATCGCCGGCCCGACGCGGACGCCCTCGGTTCGGCGCTCGGGCTGGCCGAAGTGCTCCGGGCCTGCGGCAAGGACGTCGCCATCTACGTCCCCGATGCCTTGCCGCTTTCGCTCCGCTTTCTCGCGCGCGACGACATTCTGCGCGACGCGCCGGCCGGACCCTTCGACGCCTCCTTCGTAATGGACACGGCCTCCACGGCGCTCCTGCCCAAGGGGTTTCCGGGCCCGGAGGTGCGCGGTCCGCTCGTGGTCGTCGACCATCACGCCTCGCACGACGACGTGGGCGACGTGGTGGTCCGCAACATCGACGCCTGCGCCACCGGCGAGGTGGTGATGGACATGGCCGAAGCGCTCGGCATTCGTCCCGTCCCGGCGGCCGCAGCGACCCCGCTCTACGCCGCCCTGGTGGCGGACACGGGCGGCTTTCGCTACCCGGCGACGCACGCCAAGGCCCTTCGCCTCGGCGCCGAGCTCCTGGAGTCCGGCGCGGACCCCTGGGCCGTGGCCTACGAGCTCTTCGAGGGTTGGCCGACGGCCCGGCTCCAGCTCCTGAGCGCCATCCTCGACACGCTCGAGCTGGACTTCGAGGGACGGCTGGCGGTGCTGCGCGTGACCCGCGACATGCTCGCGGACGTGGGCGGCGACGACGACATGGTCGAGGGCATGGTGAACTACGGGCGCATGGTTCGCGGCGTCGAGATCGCGGCGCTGCTCTGGGAGTTTCCTGCCGACGACGGCCTGCGCATCGAGACCAAGATCAGCCTGCGCTCGGCCGGGGGCATGGACGTCAGCCGCATCGCCGTGCGCTTCGGCGGCGGCGGACATCGCGCGGCGGCCGGTGCGCAGGCCGCGGGCAGCCTCGACGAGGTCGGCGCGGAGGTGCGCCGCGCCGCTGGCGAGCTGCTCGCCGGCCTCGAGGACGCCTAGCGGCGTGGGGAGGCGCGGCAAGCGCCCGGCGCCCTTCCATGGCGTGGTGGTCGTCGACAAGGCGCAGGGGCCGACCAGCCACGACGTCGTCGCGCGGGTGCGGCGGGCCCTGAACACCGGCGCCGTCGGTCATGCGGGCACGCTGGACCCCATGGCCACGGGAGTGCTCGTGGTCGCCATCGGCCAAGGCACCAAGCTCGTTCCCTGGCTCACGGCGGCGGACAAGAGCTACGAGGCGCGGCTCCGCCTCGGCGCGGCCACGGACACGGAGGACGCCGAGGGGCAGGTCGTCGAACGGCGGCCCGTGCCGGCGCTGCACGCCGAGGCCGTGCGTGCCGCGGCCACGTCCTTCCTCGGCGCGCACCGGCAGCGGGTGCCGGCCGTGAGCGCCGTGCGCGTCGACGGCCGTCGCCTTCACGAGCGTGTCCGCGCCGGCGAAGAGGTCACGCCTCCCGAGCGCGACGTCGTGCTGCACGAGGTGAGCGCCTGGGTCGAGGACGCGGAGACGCTCGGCCTCCGTCTCCGCGCGGCCAAGGGCTTCTACGTGCGGGCCTTCGGCCGAGACCTCGCGCGCCGCCTCGGCACCGTGGGTCACCTCGTGTCGCTCCGCCGCCTGCGCTCCGGGGTCTTCGACCTCGCGGGCGCCGTCCCCGCCGCGGAGCTGGGAGCGGAAGGCGCGGGCGAGCGCCTCCTCGCCGCGCACCTGCCTTTGGTGCCGGCGGCCGAGCGCGCCGTGGGCGGCGTCGAGGTCACCGCCGCGGACGCCGCGGACGCGGCGCAGGGCCGGCGTGTCGCGCTCGGCGAAGGCGGGAGGTCCCTGCCGGTCGGTACGGAACGGGCCCTGATTCACGAGGGACGGCTGCTCGCCATCGCCCGCCGGGAGGACGACGCCTTTCGTGTGGTGCGAGGTTTCCCGCCGGCCTCCTGAGGGCGGGCCGGCCGCCCGAGTCCCTGCTAGCGTCCGGCGGTGCGATTTTTCCTCCTCGTCGCGATCGCTGTCGGGGTCGCGTGCTCCGACGACCCGCCGGGCGCTCCGGACATGAGCCCGGAGGCGGGCCTCGACGACGCAAGGCCGGACGCGGACGACGACCTGGGCGCAGCGGACCTCGGGCCGAGCTGCGAGCCGGCCTGTTCCAGAGCGTCGACCTGCTGCGACGGCGACGATGGCCCCGTCTGCGCCACGCTGACCAACGACGTAGCGAACTGCGGCGGCTGCGGAAGCGATTGCGTCGCCGAGAACCGCGGCACCGACTGCATGGACGGGCAGTGCGTCTGCGGCCTGGCCAGCTTTGGCTGCGGCGGCACGCAGACCTCCTTCTGCTGCCCGCCGCGGGGCGAGGGCGAGCGCCCCTACTGCGCCGACCTGGCCAACTCGGGCCTCGACTGTGGTGCCTGCGACGACGCCTGCGCACCGTCCCAGGCGGACCGCTGCAACCTCGGCATCTGCGTCTGTGGCAACTCGCGCCGGGACGGCTGCGCGGGAACGCCCGAGGACTTCTGCTGCGGGGACGAGATCACCGGGGATGCGGCTTGCGTCGACACGCAGACCGATGAGCTGAACTGCGGCGCGTGCGGGACCGGCTGCCGTCCCGGGGAGCGCTGCGAGCTGGGCACTTGCACCACCGGCGAGGCCTGCCCCGGCGGCTGCGCGACCGGAGAGGTCTGCTGCGGGGGAGAGTGCTGCGGCTCGGCGGCCTGCATCTCCGCTGAAGAAGGCTGCCGGAGCTGAGGCTCCCGAGGAACGACATGAGCGACGCGATGCGTGAGGTGCGCTACCTGGTGCTGGGCGCGGGCATGAGCGGTCTCGCCTTTGCCGACTGGGTGAAGAGCGACGATCTCCTCGTCGTCGAGGCCGAGGAGGAGGTGGGCGGCTACTGCCGGACCATCGTCCAGGACGGCTTCGTCTGGGACTACAGCGGCCACTTCTTCCACTTCCGGCGCCCGGAGATCGAGCACTACCTGGTCGAGCGCATGGAGGGCCAGAAGGTCCTGGTCGTCGAGAAGGACAGCCGCATCTGGTTCGGCGAGCGCTGGGTGGACTTCCCCTTCCAGAAGAACATCCACCAGCTCCCGAAGCAGGATTTCATCGACTGCCTCTACGACCTCTACTTCAAGGACGAGACCCAGGGTCCCGGCGAGGGGGGCAGCTTCGAAAGCATGCTCTACGCCAAGTTCGGCCGGTCCATCGCGGAGAAGTTCCTCATCCCCTACAACGAGAAGCTCTACGCGACGGACCTGAACCGCCTCGACGAGGGGGCCATGGGGCGCTTTTTCCCCTACGCCGACGTCGATCAGATCGTGCGCAACTTCCGCCAAGCCGACAACGCCAGCTACAACACCTCCTTCACCTATCCCGAGGGCGGCGCGATTCAGTACGTTCGTGCGCTCGAGCGCGGCGTGCCGGCCGAGCGCATCCAAACGGGGTGCCGCGTCGAGCGCATCGACCTCGAAGGGCGCATCGCGCACACGACCGCAGGGCCCGTGCGCTACCGCCACCTGATCAGCTCCGCGCCCTTTCCCCAGCTCCTCGCCATGTGCGGGCTGCCGTTCGACGCGAGCATCTACAGCTGGAACAAGGTCCTGGTCTTCAATCTGGGCTTCGACCGCAAGGGGCCCGAGGGAGTGCACTGGGCCTACTTCCCTCAGCGGGAGGTGTCCTTCTACCGCGTGGGCTTCTACGACAACATCTTCGCGACGCCGCGCATGAGCCTCTACGCGGAGGTCGGTTATGCCTCGGATGCGCCGCTCGACGCGGCCGCCATCGAGGCGGCGCGGCTGCGGGTGCTCGAGGACCTGGCCCGCGTGGGTCTCGTCCAGGGGCACGAGCTCGTGAGCCACGCGCAGGTGCTGCTCGACCCCGCCTACGTGCACATCACGCAGGACTCCGTGGCCGACGTCGCTGCCAAGAAGCGCGCGCTCGCGACCGCCGGCGTACACAGCATCGGCCGCTACGGCTCGTGGACCTACTGCTCCATCGAAGACAACATCGTCGAGGCGCGCGCGCTCGCCGAGGCCTTCGACGCGGCC
>JBCCAW010000848.1:0-1672 GCA_039814655.1 Myxococcota bacterium
CGTGGAGGACGCGCTCGCGAGCTTCGAGGCGGCGCTGGCCATCCAGCCCGCGAGCGACGACGCGCTCCGGGCGGCGGCGGAAGCCCATTGGGCCCTCGGCGACGAACGCGGGGCCTCCGATCGCCTCGAGCGCCTCGTGCGGCGCGCACCGGACGACGTCGGCGCGCGCGTGAGCCTCGCGGTGATTCTAAGGGCCCAGGAACGCTGGGACGACGCGCTCGAGCAGGCCCGGGAGGTGCTCGTGCGGGCGCCGGAGAGCGCGACGGCGCTCCTCGTGGTGGCGCGCATCTACCGCGCGCGTGACGCCTACGACGTCGCCAAGCTCGTGCTCCAGAAGGCGCTGGCGCTGGTGCCGGAGGACGAGGCGATGCTTCGCGCCGAGGTGTACGACGAGCAGGGGCTTCTCGAGCTCGCGCGCGGCGATACGCAGGCGGCCTTCGAGGCCTTCGGACAGGCCATCACGGCCGACGCCTCCTTTGCCCCGGCGCATATGAACATGGGCTCCGTGCTGCTGAACGCCGGCGACTTCTCCGGCGCGCGCGCGCAGTACGAGGCCGTGCTCGACGCCGACGCCGGCAACCTGGAGGCGAAGGTGGCCCTGGCCATCGCCCGGCGCGGCGAGGGCGACCATCGCGTGGCGCGCCGGCTCTACCGGGAGGTGCTCCAGGAGGACCCGGCGCACCCGGACGCGCTCCTCGATTACGCCATCCTTCGCGCCGACTTCCTCGACGAGCGGGAAGCCTCCGTGGAGACCTTCGAGGCCTTCCTCGCGGCGGCGCCGCGGCGCCACCCGGGGCGGGCGGTGGCCGAGCGCTACCTCGCGGAGATTCGTGCCTTCGCCGACGCGCCGGAGCCGCCGGACGACGAGTCATGGGTGGAGGAAAACGGCGATCCCGCCGAAGAGGAATGGGTAGACGAGGGCGACGAGTCATGGGACGACGCCGGTGGGGACGAAGAGTGGGAGGACTTGGAATGATGGGCCGTCGGCCCGCGGGGCCCCGGCGCCCGCGCCTCATCGCGCTCGCTTTGCTGAGCGGCGCGCTCTCGGTCGGCGCGCTCCTCGCCGCGCCGGCGGCGGCCCAGGACGAGGAGGACGAGGCGAACGCGGCCGAGACCGAGATCGTCGAGGGCGGCAACGTGAAGGTGTTCCGCTTCTCCGGCTTCGACATCTCCGGGCAGCTGAAGTCGCCGCAGCTTCTCTACTTCCTCAACCGGCTCCGGGCCGAGTTCGACCTGCCGAAGCTCCCGCACCGGAGCTTCTTGCCCGAGCTCGAGCGCACGACGAAGGAGCGCCCGCTATGAGCAAGGCGGAGCCGCTGCCGACGCTGCCGCGGCCGCTCCGGGTGGCGCTCGTGTGGAACGAGACCCTGCAGGAGGACGAGCTGCTGACGACGGCCGAAGCGGTGACGCTCGGCGCCGGGGGCACGTTTCCCATGCCCGAGGGCGTGACGGCGGCGGAGACCATCGAGGTGCTCTCGCCGGCGGAAGGGGGCCTCGGGCTCAAGGCCGGGCCGGCGCTCGGGGGAGCACTCTTTCGCGAGGGAAAACGCCACGACGTGGGGCGGCTGAGCGGCGTGGTGCCCCTCGGCCCTGGCGACTACGGCGTCGTGACCGTCGGCTCCGTCGCGCTTTTTTTCCAGTTCGTGCGACCGGTTGCGCCGCCGCCGCGCAG
>JBCCAW010000550.1:0-4077 GCA_039814655.1 Myxococcota bacterium
CTGCGCCGCCTGGCGAAGGCGCTCTCGTCCGGCTGCGGCCTCGGCCTCGGCGCGCGCGCGAGCGAGATGCGCCGCCGCGGCCGCACGGAGCTCCGGCGGCGCCTCGAGGGTGGCCAAGGCCTCCTCCGCCCCTGGCCACGGGTAGGCGACGGGCGTGCGCTCGTCCTCCGGGGTCCCGCGCCACCGCTCGACGCGGGCCCGGGCCACCGACGCGCGAAAGCGCTCGAGGGCCTCGTCGAGCGCCCCCGCCGCCGGGCTCTGGTTCATGGGCGCGGCCCCGGCGGCCGCGGGCCGAAGATGGCGGTGCCCACGCGCACGAGCGTCGCCCCCTCCTCGATGGCCACCTCGAGGTCGGCGCTCATGCCCATGGAGAGCGCCGCGAGGCCTTCCTTGGCCGCGAGCTCCCGGAGCGACCGGAAGACCGGCCGCGCACGCTCCGGGTCCCCCGCCGGCGGCACGGTCATCAAGCCCTCGAGGCGGAGCGCCGGGAGCGCGCGTATCTCCCGGACCAACGCCGGCAGGTCCGCCGGCGCCGCGCCGCTCTTCTGCGCCTCGCCGGCCACGTTCACCTGAACGAGCACCGGAAGCGGCGGGCCTTCGCCCACGCGCCGCGCCAGGGCCTCCGCGGCGCGTAGGTCACCGAGACCGTCGCAGGCCGCCCGCACGCGGACGAGGTACTTGGCCTTGTTGCGCTGCAGGTGGCCGATGAAGCGAAAGCGGAGATCGGCGAGCTCCGCGAGGGCTTCGGCCTTCCCGACGAGCTCCTGGACGTAGTTCTCCCCGAAGACGCGTTGGCCCGCGTCGTAGGCCTCGCGAATGCGCTCGGGCCCATGGCGCTTGCTGACCGCGACCAGCGTGACCTCGGCCGGGTCTCGACCGGCGCTCCGGCACGCCGCGGCGACGCGGGCGCGGACGGCCTCGAGGCGGCGGGAGACGTCGCTCAGGGCCACGCCTGGACCACGCCGTGCGCGCGGAGCAGCTCGAGGGTCTCCATGATCGGGAGGCCGACGACGGTTCCGTAGGCGCCATCGATGCGCTCGACGAAGCCGCCGGCGAGGCCTTGGAGCGCGTAGCCCCCGGCCTTGTCCGCGCCCTCCCCCGTGGCCACGTAGCGATCGGCCTCCGCCGCGGTGACGCGGCGAAAGACCACCTTGGTCTGCGCGCTGCGCACGCCCAGCACGCGGCCTTCGCGTCCGAGGGCCACGGCCGAGAGCACGAGATGCGCGCGGCCGCTGAGCGCCGAGAGCATTTCGGCGTTCTCCCGCGGACTCGCGGGCTTGCCGAGCACGACGTCGTCGACGACCACGGCCGTGTCACCGGTCATCACGAAGGCCGCCTCTCCCTTGGCGGCTTCGAGGGCCGCGTCGAGCTTCCGGCGCACGACCCGGCGCACGTAGTCCTCGGCGGCTTCGCCCTCCACCGGATCTTCGTCGACCTTGATGGGCCGCACCGTGGCGACGATGCCGACGCGCTCGAGGAGCATGCGCCGGCGGGGGGAGCTCGAGGCGAGGATGAGCGGCGCGCTGAGGGGTACGCGATGGGGCGAGGGGGGCGGCAATGGACGGGTCACGGGTCAGCTTTCCAGATGGCGAGCGAGGCGGCGCACGTAGCTCCGGCTCACGTGCTCCGGGTCGAGCTTCAAGAACTTCGCGAGCTCCGTCACGAAACCGCGCACATAGACGATCGCGGGGAGCCGGGGAAAGTCGTCGGATTCCAAGGCCTCGAGATAGGAGACCCCGATCTTGGTGACCTTGCTGATGGCGTCGAGGGAGACCCCCTGGGACGCGCGGACCTCCCGGAGCAACGCCCCGGTGAACTCCGTATCGGGCGTGATCGCGGGGGCCGGCGGGGGCGGCAGCGCGTCGTCGCGGTCGGCGACCTCCTCATGCGGCTCGGGCTCCGGCGGGAACACGCTGAGTTCGTAGGGGCGCCGGCGCGCGGGATCGAGGAGCACGTCGTGTGCCTCTTCCACCCTGGCCCGGAGCGCAGCGAGGCCTTCCGCGTCGAGGAGTCCCCGGCAGCTCAGCGAGCCGTCGGCGTAGATCTCCCGCGCGCGTTTCGTGGCCCGGCGCACCTCTTCGTCCGTGGCGCCGCGATCGACCTCGAGCACGTCGTGGTGTGAGGCCGGGGGCACCCAGCCGGGCTGGCGCCCGGAGCGGCGGGGGTTGAGTACGCGTCGGGCGATGCGCTCGACGTTGCGCGACGCCTTGGTCCCGGGGCTCTCCACGAGCAGCGGCCGGCCGTTTCGCAGGCAGTGATGCACCGTGTCGTCGTAGTCGACGTGCCCGAGGTAGCGGAGCCGCAGCCCGAGGCGCCGCCGCGCCGCGCTCACCATGTGGGAGCCGAGGTCGAGGTCCGCCCGGACCCGGGACTGATTCACGACGAAGGGCAGGTCGAAGGCGTCCATGGCCGCCTCGACGTGCCGCGCCAAGCCGACCTCCCCCGCGCCCGCGAGGTAGCGGCGCAGGTCGAGGGGCGCCGGCGCGTGGCCGAGCTCGCGGAGCGCGATACGGAGCCGGCGACGCACGAGGGGGTCCGCCTGGCCATCGAGGAGCTCGCGGGCGAAGGCATGCCGCGCGAAGCGATAGGTACCTTCCACGCTCGTCGGCTCGGGCAGCGTGACGAAGAGGCGCAGGGCGCCGCCCAGCCAGCTACGGAGCAAGGAACGCTCGAGCCCCTGGCCCAGGTCGAGCAGGACAACGTCCGCATGCAGGCGCTGGAGCATGGCGCGCAGCGCGCGCGCTCCCCGGGCGCGGCGCTCGGCCCTCGGCCGCTCATCGAGGCCCGCGTGCCAGAGCCAAAGGCCAGGTACGCCGGCCGGGACGGGTCTCCGGGCCTCCGCCGCGAGGGCCACGGGCGCGGGCTCCGGCGGCGCCGACCTCCGGACCCCTTCCGCCGGGGCGAAGGCCGGGCGGGGCGGCTGGTACGGGTCGATGCCCCGCGTGGGCGCCACGCCGAGAAAGCCATGGGCCGCCGCGCCGCGGGCGTCCGCATCCACCAGCAGCGTTCGGCGACCGATGGTGGCGAAGTACACCGCCAGGTTGGCGGAGAGAAAGGTCGCACCAACGCCGCCCTTCGCGCCGGTGAGCGCGAGCGTGAGCGGGCTCCCGGCGCCCTCTTCGCCCCCGGGGTGGGCGAAGAGGTCCCCGTGCTCCGACTCACCCGCCGGGCGCCAGGACCGCCCACCTCGCTCAGCGCTCATCTCGGCGAGCTACCAGCGACGTCCGGACGACGCAACGAGCGGCCACGGCGCAGGAGCCTCCCGTCCCGCAGCGCGCTCAGGCGCTCCTCCGCACGCGCCGCGTCTCGCCGAGAAAGGGCTCCCAGGCCGGCAGCGGGTCTTCCACGCCCGTGAGCTGCACCACGACGGTCCAGGTGGGACGCACGGGCTTGCGCCGGAGCGGCATCTTGGCCTCGTCGGGCGTGCGCCTCCCTTTGCCCAGGTTGCACTCCCGGCAGCAGGCCACGAGGTTCTCCCAGGTCGAGGCGCCGCCGCGGGAACGCGGGAGCACGTGGTCGAGGGTCAGGTCCTGCCCGCTGCCGCAGTACTGGCAGGTCTGCTCGTCCCGGAGGAACACATTGCGACGCGAGAGACGGAGCGGCGTGCGCGGCACCCGGTTGTAGTCCGCGAGGAGCACCAGCCGCGGCACGCGCAGCCGGCCCGAGGAGGTACGAAGGCTGGGCCCTTCGTGGTCGTCGACGGGAAGCTCGGCCCATTCGGCGAAATCGTAGGGCTCGTAGCTGCGCGAGAGCGCCTGCGCGCGGCCGCCGAAGAGCAGCAGGAAAGCGTGTCGCGCCGTCGTGATGCGGACGGGCTGGTAGCTCTTGTTGAGTACGAGCACCGGCGTCTTCAGGACGTCGACGCTCGGCCTTCTTGGGGCAGCGGGCACGCCCCGGAGACTAGACGTTGCCCGCGGAAATGACGAACCCCCACCCCGAACTTCGACCCGGCCCGGGTCGTAGGTCGGGGTGGGGGGTCGTCATTCCCGCGGGCAACGGCTAGTCTCCGGGGCGTGCCCCCTGCCCCAAGAAGGCCGAGCGTCGACGTCCTGAAGACGCCGGTGCTCGGACTCAACA
>JBCCAW010000358.1:0-6201 GCA_039814655.1 Myxococcota bacterium
CGAGGTCGTCGAAGCCATCCGCGTTGAGGTCGCGGATGACGTGCTCATAGCCGGCGCGCTCGGCGGGCCCTCCTGGAAAGACCACGTCGGTGGTGGAGCCTACGGGCAGCACGGTTTGCGCGGCGCCGGGGCTCACGGAGGCGAGCAGGGCGACGGCCGCGATGGCGCCAACGAGCCCCCGCGAGCGCGCTGGCCCGGCCGATTCGAGCCACGGGACACCGCCGCGACCGGCCACACCGCGGCGGACGGTACGGCGAGGGAAGGCGAGGGCGACCAAGGACAACCGTCTCGTGAACCTCATGTCCACCCCATGTCCGCCGGCGCCCAGAATTCTCACCCGACGTGCCGGTCCGGCCATGAGCTTCACGCCTCCAACGCTCCCGAGGTCGTGGTCGACTTCGCCCTTCGTGGAACGGGCGCGTCGTGCCCGACGACTGCGCCTGACGAATGCAGCGGCGCTGAGGTCGCGGGCTTCGAGCTGCTCGCGCCATGGGGGCGCGTCGAGCGCACCTCTCCAAGGACACGGTATTCCTCCGCCGGATTGCACCGTATGCTCCACCCCGTCCGTGCAAACGAAGCCGAAAAACCCGGGGAACGGTGCCTCCGACGCCGATGAGAAGGGCGACGACGGCCTCCGCGCGAGTGCAACCCGTACCTCCGGCGACGCCGTCGCCAGTACCGTCGGCCTCGCCGAAACGCTCGCACACGCGGGCGAGGCGGCCTCGCAGAGAGGCGCTCCCGTCGATGGGATTGCCAGCACTGGGGCCCTGGGAGTGGCTGCCACCGGCGTGAGCGGGCCGCAGCCGGGCCTCAGCGGCGACGCGCAGGGCCACATCTTTCTCGAGCCCGGCGCTGTGCTCGAGGGCGCGTACAAGATCGAGCGGGAAATTGGCCGTGGGGGCATGGGTGCCGTGTACCTGGCCGAGCACCTGAGTCTGGGCCGGAGCTTCGCCATCAAGGTCGTCTTCGGCCCGACCGGCGTCGACTCGGACTCCGTGCTTCGCCTCGTGCAGGAGGCGCGTACCGCGAGCTCCCTCGAGCACGACAACATCATCGATGTCACGCACCTCGGCCGGGACCCGCACCTTGGGCTCATCTTCGTCGTCATGGAGTTCCTCCGAGGCGAGGACCTCGAGAGCGCCATCGACCGGCAGGTCGAAACGGGGCCGAACCCCTGGCTCACGAACGAGCGCGTACGCGAGGTCGCCCAGCCCATTCTCTCCGCCCTCGCCGCGGCGCACGACGCCGGGGTCATTCACCGCGACCTCAAGCCGGCCAACGTGTTCCTCTCCAAGCGCCGGAGCGGCCGAGAGGTGGTCAAGGTGCTCGACTTCGGCATGTCGAAGCTCGCGACCAGCGAGGCCGCCATGCGGATCACCAAGACCGGGCAGATCATCGGCACTCCGCTCTACATGTCGCCGGAGCAGAGCCGCAGCGTGGGTGACACGGACGCGCGCTCGGACATCTATTCGCTCGGCGTGATGCTCTACGAGATGCTCGGCGGGAACGTCCCCTTCGAGTGCGACACCATCTACGCCTGCCTCCTCGCACACGCGACGGAGCCCCCGCCGCCCCTCGACGGCTTGCGGCCGGATCTGCCCGCCTCCGTCGTGGCCGTGGTCCACCGCTGCCTCGAAAAGCACCCGGACGCTCGCTACCCACACGCGCGCGAGCTGCTCGAGGCCTGGGACGCCGCCTGGGCCGGGGCCTCCGTCGACTCGGTCGCCCCCACGCTGCCTCCGCCCGCTCTCGCCGAGGTGCCTCCGGTCAGCACGCCCCCGGTCGTCACGACCTCCGGCGCGACGCCGGCCCCCCACGACTCCCTGGGCGCGCCGGCGCCGCGTAGCCGCGCGCCCTTCGTCGCCCTCGCGCTTCTGGCGGCCGGCGTCGTGGGTGCGGCGCTGGCGTTCGGTGGCTCGGACGCCGCGCCCACGCCCGTCGCCGCGCCGGCAGTGGCACCGGAGGGGACCTCCGCGGAGGCCGAAGGGGCCCGCGAAGCCGCAGTGCCCAGCGAAGCCGCAGTGCCCAGCGAAGCCGAAGCGCCCAGCGAAGCCGCAGTGCCCAGGCAAGCCGAAGCGCCCGCCGCGGAGCCGGCTTCGCGCACCATCGTCGTCACATCCACGCCCGCCGGGGCCGAAGTCTTCGACGGCGACGAACGCCTCGGCGAGACGCCGCTCCCGCTGGAGTTGTCTGAGGGAGCGGCGCCGCGCGCCCTTCGCTTTCGCCTCGACCGTCACGAAGACGCGGAGGCCACGATCGATCCCGAGACGGCGGGCGACGTGCTCGAGGTGACTCTCCAGCGCGTTCGGCGGCGCCCTTCCAAGGCCGCCATGCGGGCCAGCGATCTTGCGGAGTGGTGACATGCGCGTCTGGAGTTGGATGGTCTTCGTCGCGGGCCTCACGGCCGCGCTCCTAGGGGCCCCGGAGCGGGTCCGTGCCGACGACGCCGCGCAGGCGCGTTTTCATCACCAGCGCGCGACGCAGAGCTACGTGGCCGGGCGCTACGACGCGGCGCTCGAGGAGTTCTTCGCGGTGCAGCGCCTGGCGCCGAGTCCGGGCACGCTCTTCAACATCGCGCGCTGCTTCGAACGCCTCGGGCGCGCGGAAGAGACCTACCTCTTCTACGCCGAGTACCTCGCGAGCGATGACGATGACGATCGGCTCCGTGAATCGGCCGAAGCGGTGCTGGCCCGCCTCGCGCCGCGCGTGGCGCGCATCCGCGTGGTGACCGAGCCGCCCGGCGCCGCGGTCTACGTCGACCAGCAGGACCGGGGCCGCTACGGCCTCGCTCCCACGGTCGTGGCAGTCGCGCCAGGCGCGCGCGCGATCACCGCCGAACTCGAAGGCTACCGGCCCGTGCGCGCGGAGGTCCAGGCGGTGCGCGGTCAAGAGCAGGTCGTCGAGCTCACGCTCGAACGCGTTCTCGGTCGGCTCACCGTCAACGGCCCCGCGGAAGGTGTGTACCGGCTCCTCGATGCCGAGGGGGAGACCGTGGCCGAGGCCGCGCTCGGCCAGCCCGTGACCGCGCCCCCGGAGCGCTACGTGCTCGTCGTCCAGGCCGATGGTCACCGCCCCTGGCGCTCCATCGCGGAGGTCGAAGCCGATGCCGCGCGGGAGGTCCAGGCCACGCCCCAGCGCCTCCCGCCGCCCTCCGGCGCCGTGACCGTCACCGCCAACCGGAGCGGCGCGCTGGTGCGCCTCGACGACGAGGAGGTTGGCTTCGCGCCCCTCGCGCTCACGGCCGTGCCCGTGGGTGAGTACCGGCTCAGCGTGAGCTACGACGGGGTTCGGCCGTGGGAAGGCCAGCTCATCGTCAACGCGAACGAACAGGCGTGGGTGACCACCACGCTGACCCCTCCGCCCTCGACGCGGCGCTCTCCGCTCTCCTACGTCTTCGCCGGCATCGGCGCCGGGGCGCTGGTCGCGGGGTCCGTCTTCGCCGTGCTCGCGCGCAACCGCCGCAACCGCTGGGAGAACGAGCGCGACGCCTTCGCCGATCCCGTCACGCTCACGAACCTCCGGAACGAAACGGAGACCTTCAACCTCACGGCCGACGTGCTGATGGTCGGCGGCGGCGTGAGCTTCGGCGTGGGGCTCCTGCTCTTCTTCCTCACAGAAGAGCGGCAGGACGAGGCTGCCAGCGCCGAGATCAGCCGGGCGCCGCGGTGAGGCGAGCCGCGGCAGGCAGCGCCGCCGGGGTGCTCGTGGCGCTCATCGCGACGGCGTCGGCGCTGGCCGATTCGAGCGCCGCCGAGGGCCGCTTCTACTTTCAACGCGCGTCCGAGGCCTACGCGCGGGGACGCTACGCCGCCGCCCTCGACGCCTTTCTCCTCGCCCACGAAGCGACGCCCAATCCCCGCACGCTCTTCAACGTCGCGCGCTCTGCGGAGCGGGCCGGGGAGACCGTGCTCGCCTACTCGTCCTTTGAGGTGCTTGCCGGCGATGAAGGCCTCGACGCGGCGCAGCGCGCCGATGCCATCGAGCGCCGGGACGCGCTCGGGACCGAGCTCGCGGTGCTTCGCGTCGTGACCGATCCACCCGGCGCGACGCTCTTTCTGGACCGGCGCGACCGCGGGGTCTCCGGCGTGAGCCCGGTTCGGCTACCGCTTCGTGCTGCTGGCACCGTGCGCGTGATCGCGGAGCACCCGGGCCATCGGCGCGCGGAGCGGGAGGTTGCGGTCGCCATCGGCGCTGTGGCGGAGGTCCAGCTCACGCTGGAGCCGCGCGTGGGTGCGCTGGCGCTGGCCGTCGAGCCGGCCCAGGCGCGCGTCGAGCTTCGGCCTGTGGAGGGCGGGCCGACGGTATTCGCTCGCGAGGGCTCGATCCCCGTGGGCGTCTACCGCGCCGTGGCCACGGCGCCGGAGTATCGTGAGGCCCGCGCGGAAGTGCGCGTACGAGAAGGCGAGACCACCGAGCTCCGCCTCACGTTGGCGCCGCTCCCGCGGCCGACGGGTCGCCTACTCGTGAACGGACCGGCGGGGACGGAAGTCCGCGTGGACGGACGCGTGGTCGGGACGGCCCCCGTGGGCCTGAGCGTGGCGGTCGGGACACACGTGGTGCAGCTCGGTTCGAGCGGGCGAGAGCACGCCGTCGAGGTCCGCGAGGAGACCCGCGCCTACGTCGACCTCCGCGAAGCGGCCCCCACGACCAGCTCGCGCTGACGCCGGCGACGACCGGCGCTCCGCGCAGCGGTTAGCCGCTCGTTGATCGTCTCCGTGACAAGCGCCGCGGCGGCGTGCGTGTGGAGAAGATCACCAAGCTCTCAGGGGGCAGCGCACAAGCCGGCGCTGCAGGTCAGCGAGGGGTGGCAGGGCGCCGTGGCGTCGTCGCAGGCATCGCCCACGTCGCGCGTCGGCGCGAGCACCAGGTCGGCTTCGAGGTTGCCTTCCGCTGGAGTACCGAAGTACGCCAGCACGTAGTAGGTGCGCCCGGGACGCAGGAGCGGCGAGGTGCTGGCGTCGAGGGCGTTGCCGCAGGAAAGCGAGGGGCCGAAGGCGCAGCCTTCGCGCAGCGCCCAGGCCGGCGCGACGTCGCCCGTCGTCGTGACCGCAACGGTGGACGGCGTGCTGACCTCGAAGGAGAACACGGCCGCGGCCGTGCCTGCGGGCTGCGCGCAGAGCAGCGCCGGCACCGGCAGGCCGGAGGTGGGCGCGAAGGGCACCTCGGCGCGCAGCGTATGCCGGCCCGCGCCCCGCGCTCCCTCGGCGCGTACCTCGACCCCTGGTCCGCAGCCGGAATCGTCGACGGAACAGACGCCCGCGGCGCTGCAGAAAGCGCCCGGCCGGCACACGCCAGCCTCCGGGTCCGCGCACTCGTCGCCCGCGAAGAGGAGGCGCCGCCGCACGACGCGCAGGTCGTGGGTCAGCAGCGCCGCGCTCATCACATCGACGCGCTGGCCAGCGTCCAGGTCGACCACGAGCGGGCCGAAGGCCGAGCAGGCGAACTCCTCCGCCGGGCTAGCGCAGTCGCGGCTCAGGCCCAAGGCGTTGCCCGGGACGCCGGTCACGACCCATCGCTCGGCGTCCACGGCCGTCGTGCGCAGCACGTAGCGCCCGGCGAAAGGCAGCGCACAGCTCAGCGGGAGCGGGGTCGTGGGCAAAGCCGGGACGACCACCTGGAGGCCGCCGTCGACCTCCGTCGCCACATCCGTCAGCGCGGCCACCGGGACCGTCCCGCCGCAGGTCGGCGCGGGTAAGCAGCGCGTGGTGCCGCCCAGCTCTGCGCAGCTGAGCCCCGGGCGGCAATCGACGCCGGGCAGCGTACAAGGCGCACTGAGACCGACTTCGGCGACGAAGCGGTGGCGCAGCGCCGCCCTCACGGTAGCGCCGCCGTCCGGCGAGGCTCCGGCCACGACGACTAGCACCCGGTCGCCGGCGTCCACGGCGACGGTGAGCGTCTCGGCCTCGGCACAGGCGTAGCCCGTGGCGAAGGTTCCGGACGCACAGCCCGTGCGGTCGAAGACCCCCGCGATGCGGGTCCCATCGCCCCGGGCCTCCACTTCGAAGCGCCCGTCTGCCGGGGCGTCGAGAGCCACCACGAGGCCCTCACCGGCGCCAGCGCAGGGCGCGAGGCCCGCCGTCGTGGCGGCGGGAAACGCGACGTCGACGGTGGAGCCGGAGCCGCCCCCCCCCCAACCCCAGGGGGGGACGCCCCCCCAAACCCGCGCAAAGTCGCAGGGTGGGTCGCACCCACCCCCCCCCC
>JBCCAW010000181.1:0-9926 GCA_039814655.1 Myxococcota bacterium
ACACGGACACGGAAACGGAACCGGAAACGGAAACGGAAACGGAAACGGAAACTGGAACGGGAACGGAAACGGAAACGGACACGGACACGGACACGGACACGGAAACGGACACGGAAACGCAAACGGGAACGGGAACGGACACCCGATCGCCGCTCTTCGGCCGGCCGGCTCCCGCGCTCGCGGCGCCCGGTGACTCCGACGGCGGGCTGCCCTACGGACTGCTGCTGGCGCTGACGGCGATCCTCGGCGGGCTACACCTCTTGCTGAAGGCGCTGTCGCAGCGCGGGCGGCTTGTCCCGGAGAGCTCCATCGACGTGGTGGCGAGCAAGCGCCTCGGCGCGCGGCACCAGCTCCTTCTGGTGCGGGCTCTCGGTGAGGAGCACCTGCTCTCGGTGAACGGCAAGGAACTGCAGCACCTCTCGACGGCGCCGGCGGGCATGGGGCTGCCGGCGCCGCTCGCCGGGGACGCGGCGCCGCTGGCCCTCGCGCCGACGTTGACGGCCGAGGCCAACCCGGAGCCGCCGGCGTTCCTCGCCAACATGGCCGCGCGCCTCGGCGCCGCCCCGCTGGGGACGCCGGCTCTCGCCGCCGCCCCGGAGCCCTTCACCTCACCGCCGATCACCTCACCGCCGATCACCTCCCCGATCGCCCCGCCGCCGGTCCCGCCACCCGTCCCCTCGCCGCCGTTGCCGTCCTCACCGCTGGCGGCGATGCCGAGCTACGGCCCAGACGCGCAGCCGCGTCTCGGCCTCGAGGCCGTCGGCGCGAACGTCGCGCCGGACGACGTCGCCGACCGCTTCGGCGACAAGCTGCTCCGCTTGGCCGAGAAGCGGCAGGACGACGCGGCCCTCGGCCTCGCCGACAAGCGCCCTCCCTCGGCCGCCGTGGCCGGCCTGCTGCGACTGCGGGCCAAGGCCCGCCAGCACGGCTGAGCCATGACCCGTCCCTGGCCACCCCCCCGGGCCCTCGCCGTCGCCGGCGCAGCGGTCGTCGCCCTGCTCTTGCCGGCGATCGCCGCCGCCCAACCCCAGATGCAGCTCACCGTGGGCGGCCCGGAGGCCGAGTCCCCGGAGCAGCTCGTGGGCACGCTCAAGGTGCTCGGGCTGCTCACCGTGCTTTCCATCGCTCCGGGCATTCTCATCTCCATGACGAGCTTCACGCGCCTCGTCATCGTGCTCGGCTTCATTCGCCAAGCCATGGGCACGCAGACGGTCCCGCCCATGCAGGTCATCCTCTCCCTGGCGCTCCTGCTCACGGTCGTCGTCATGGCGCCGGTGGGGGAGCGGCTGGATGAGGAGGCCCTCGGCCCTTACCTCGCCGAGGAGATCGACGAAGACGCGCTCTACGCGCGGGGCAGCGCGGTGGTCCGGGACTTTCTCCTGAGCCAGACGCGCGAAAGCGACCTGCTGCTCTTCTACGACGTCACGGAGACGCCGACGCCGGACGCGACGGAGGACATCTCGCTCACGATGCTCGTCCCGGCGTTCATGATCAGCGAGCTCCGGACGGGTTTCGAGATGGGCTTCTTGCTCTTTTTGCCCTTCGTGCTCGTGGACCTGGTGGTCGCCTCGATTCTCACGGCCATGGGCATGGTCATGCTGCCGCCCACCATGATCTCGACGCCCATGAAGCTGCTCGTCTTCGTGGCCGTCGACGGCTGGAGCCTCTTGACCCGCTCGCTCGTCGCGAGCTTCGGAGCGGCAGGATGAGCCGGGACCAAGCGCTCGCCTGGTACACGGAGATGCTCTGGGCGGCGGTCACCGCCGCGGCACCGGTGGTGCTCACCGTGGTGGTGGTGGGCCTCGTGATCGCCATCGTGCAGGCCGCCACGCAGGTGAACGACCAGGCCGTCGCCTTCGGGCCCAAGGCCCTCGCGGCCATCGTGGCGCTCACCATGGCCGGCAGCTTCATCATCGCCGAGGTGGGCGACTTCACGACGCGCTGCCTCGAGGGCCTCGCGAGCGTGGGGGCAGCGGCGGAGCAGTAGGCGCAGCGTGGACGACGCGACGAGCAGCACGGCGCTCCTCCAGCTCGCGCTCCACCAGGCCCAGCCCTGGCTGCCACTCTGGCTCCTGGCCTCCACGCGCGTGGGGATCGCCATCACGGCCCTGCCGCCGCCCTTTGGCGAGCAGGCACCGCGCACCGTTCGCGCCGCCCTCGGGCTCGTGCTCGCGCTCGCGCTGACGCTGCCCCTTCCGGGCCTCGAACACGCGCAGGCCACGGAGCCGCTCTGGCTTCTCCGCGCGGCGGCCGTCGAGGTGCTCGTCGGGGGCGTGCTCGGCCTGACCGTTCGCCTCACGCTCGCCACCGCGTCCATCGCCGGCAGCTTCATGGGCATGAGCAGCGGACTGGCCTTCGCGCAGAGCGTGGACCCGACGCTCGGCGAGCAGACCACACCCGTGGGCCGGGCGCTGAATAGCTTCGCCGCCGTGCTCTTCTTCGGCCTCGAAGGGCACCACGCGCTCTTCCGGGCCCTGGGCGCCAGCCTCCGTGTGGCCCCGCCCGGCGGCGTGGGCGACGCCCTGGTCGAGGAGGGCATCTTCGTGGTGGGCTCCTCCCTCGTCGCGAGCGGCCTCCGCATCGCCGCGCCGGTCATGGCCACGATGTTCCTCGTGCAGCTCGGTCTGGCCCTCGCGGCCCGGGCGGCCCCGCGGGTGCAGATCTTCCAGCTCGTTTTCGCCTTTGCGATCAGCACGTCGCTCGTGACCCTGGCCCTGGCCATCCCGAGCATCGCGGCCACACTCGAAGACGAAATCGCCCGGCTCCCCCTGCTCTTCGCAGAGCTCGTCGGGTCCTGAGGCGCTGGCGCTGCTAAAGCTCCAGCGTGGGTTGCCTCGGCCTCTTCCTGCTCTTCACCGTCGTGCCCTTCGTGGAGCTCACGCTGCTCCTGCGCCTCTCCGAGGTGCTGGGCTTCGCAGAGACGTTGCTCCTCGTGATCGCCACCGGGGCCGTCGGTGCCGCGCTCGCACGCCTCGAAGGGACCCGGGTGCTCGGTGAGTGGCGCGAGGCCCTCGCCAAGGGCGAAACGCCCGCCGAGGGCGTGGTCGGCGGGCTCCTCGTGCTCGTGGGCGGCGTGCTCCTCGTGACGCCGGGCGTGCTCACCGATGGCGTAGGGCTGGCGCTCATGCTGCCGCCGGTGCGCCGCGTGGTGGGGCGCTTCGTCCAGGCGCGCGTCGCTGCCGGCGTGGCCTCGGGTTCGCTGCACGTGGAAACGAATTTCGGCTTTCCTTCCCCGCGGCGCGACGGCGTCGTCGACGTGCAGGGTGAGGAGATGCCCCTCAAGGCGGAAGCGCCGGAGGACGAGGCCGCTCTGCCGGCGGAGGTCGTCGCCGAAGACGAGGAAGGTCGCTAGCGGCTGCCCCGGAGATTCCGCCCGCGGGCGCGTGACGCGCCGGAACCTTCGGACTACAGCGGCCGCACATGCGCTCGGCTTCGATCTTCGCCCTCTTCTCCGCCTCCCTGCTCGTCGCCTGCGGCGGCAGCACCGAGACCCGGCCCACCACCCTCGCGCCCGCCGACGACGCGCCGGCGCCGGAACGCCCGCGCCTCGAAGCCGAAGGTGAGGTGCCTACGGGCCCGCTTCCGCGCAACGTCGTGCCCACGGGCTATGAGCTCACGCTCAACGCGGACCCGCGGCAGGAGGCCTTCACCGGCGTCGCGCGCATCGACGTCACCATCGAGCGGCCGACGCGGCACATCTACCTGCACGGCAATGGGCTTCGGGTCTCCGCCGCGCGGGTCATCGTCACCGGAACCGGCGCCGGGACCTACGAGGCCGCCTACGAGCAGCTGAACGACGACGGCGTCGCCATCCTGCGCGTCGAGAGCACGCTCCGGCCGGGCAACGCGACGCTGGAGATCATCTACGCCTCCCGCTACGCCGAGGGGCTTCGGGGTCTCTACCGCGTCGACGAAGGCGACGAGAGCTACCTCTTTACGCAGTTCGAGGCTCTGAGCGCCCGCCTCGCGTTCCCGGGCTTCGACGAGCCGGCCTTCAAGGTGCCCTTCGACGTGACGGTGACCGTTCCCGGGGACCACGAGGCCGCCTTCAACACGCCCGTGGCCGACGTGACCGCCCTCGAGAACGGCCTCAAGCAGGTGCGCTTCGAGACGACGAAGCCCATGCCGACGTACCTGGTGGCCTTTGCCATCGGGCCCTTCGACGTGGTGGAGCACGAGGCGATCCCGCCGAGCGACGTGCGCGAGGACCCGGTGCCGCTCCGCGGCTTGGCCGTGAAGGGCAAGGGCGAGCAGCTCGCCTATGCGCTCGCGAACACCGGGCGCATCCTCGCGGACCTCGAGGCCTACTTCGGTTCGCCCTACCCCTACCGGAAGCTCGACATCGTCGCGGTACCGGACTTCGGCGCCGGCGCCATGGAGAACGTGGGCCTCGTGACCTTCCGCGAGCCGCTCCTGCTCCTCGGCGATGGCGAGAGCGCGCCGGAGCGCCAGCTTCGGGGCTACGCCTACGTCATGGCTCACGAGCTGGCCCATATGTGGTTCGGCAACCTCGTGACCATGCCCTGGTGGGACGACATCTGGCTCAACGAGGCCTTCGCCACCTGGATGGGCAACCGGTCCGTGGCCCGGGTCTTCCCGGAGTACGCGGCCGAGGTCTCCTTCCTCTCGTCCGTGCAGCGGGCCATGAGCACCGACAGCCTCGTGAGCGCCCGGCAGATTCGCCAGCCCATCGAGACCTCGGACGATATCCGGAACGCCTTCGACTCCATCACCTACCGCAAGGGCGGCGGCGTGCTGGCCATGTTCGAGGCCTGGATGGGGGAGGAGACCTTCCAGCGTGGCATTCGCGCCTACATGGAGAGCCACGCCTTCTCCACGGCCACCTACGAGGACCTCCTCGCGGCCCTCGGGGCCGCCGCCGAGCGCGACGTGGCCACGCCCTTCCGCACCTTCCTCTTCCAGGCGGGCCTCCCCTTCCTAAAGGTGAGCTCGGCCTGCGCCGGCGACACGGCCACGGTGACCGTGCGCCAGAGCCGCTACCTCCCGACGGGCTCCACGGGGGACGCGGCGCAGAGCTGGCAGATCCCCATGTGCCTCAAGTACGGCGCCGGCGAGGAGACCGCGACGCAGTGCGCGCTCCTCACGGAGCCGGAGACGACCGTGGAGCTGCCGACCTGTCCCGCCTGGGTCATGCCCAACGCGGACGGCGCCGGCTACTTCCGCTTCGCCCTCGACGCGGCCAGCCTCGAGGCCCTGACGACGCGCGGCTGGGACGCGCTGAGCGGCCGCGACAAGCTCGCCCTCGCCGACAGCCTCTCGGCAGCCTTCGCCAACGCGAGCCTCGACGCCGAGGCCGTGATGGGCGCGCTCACGCCCTTCGCGCGTTCGGACATTCGCCAGGTGGCCACCATGCCCATGGGGCTCCTCGAGCGCGCCGAGGAGCACCTCGTGGACGGGCGCACGCAGCTCAAGGTGCGCGACTACGCCCAGAGCCTCTACTTCCCGCGCTACTATCAGCTCCGCATGGAGCCGCGGCGCGGGGAGAGTGGTGAGACGGCGTTGCTCCGGGCCTCGGTGGTCCGCCACCTGTCCCTCTTCGTCGAGCAGGACAACGTGCGCGGCCTCGCCGAGCGCAAGGGGCTGGCCTTCCTCGGCTTCCCGCGGCGCGGTGAGGTGCGGCGGAGCGCCGTGGACCCGAACCTCGTCGACACGGTGCTCACCGTCGCCGTGCAGGACGGAGGTGCGCCGGTCTTCGACTACGCCCTCGCGCGGTTCCTCGAGAGCGATGACGCGCTGCTTCGCGGCCAGCTCCTTCGCGCGCTCTCCAGCGTGAAGAGCGAGTCGCTGGCGAACCGGGCCCGAGGGCTCGCCCTCGACTCGCGGCTCCGCACGAACGAGATGGCCACGCCGCTCTTCACGCAGATGCGCATGCGCGAGACCCGCGACGCTACCTGGCGCTACGTGCGCACCAACGTGGCGCGGCTCATGGAGCGCCTCGGCGACCGCGCCGGCTTCATGCCCTGGCTCGCCTCGAGCTTCTGCTCCGAGGACAAGGCGGCCGAGGTCGAGGCCTTCTTCACGCCCTACCTCGACCAGATGCCCGGTGGACCGCGCAACCTGCGGAGCGCCACGGAGGCGATCCGCCTGTGCGCTGCCGGGGCCGCAGCCCAGGCGCCTTCGGCGCAGCGCTTCTTCGCGCAGCAGCCGTGAGGACCCGCGCGACGCTCGCCCTCTTGCTGCTGGGTGCGCTGACGACGCGCGCCGGCGCCCAGGCGAACGCGCCGGCGCCGGCGAGGCTCGGCGCCGACGCGCTCGTGAGCGAAACGCAAGCCCTGCGCATGGAGGCGGCGCTGGCGCGCGCGGCCTATCGCCTCGATCCGCCCCAGCTCCTCGCCGCCGAGCGCTCGCTCCTGACCGCCGTCTACGAGAGCTACTGCGCGGTCGACCTGCTGATCCCGCGGCAGGAGGGCTACCGCACCGTCGACGTCGTGCTCGGGGTCGGCTGCGCGCTCGGCGCGGCGGCGCTCTATGTGGCGTCCATCCGGCGCTTTCGCCTGGCCCGGGACGCGCCGGAGGCCATGGGCCTGCTTCGCAGCTATCAAGCCACGCTGCGGCAAGGGCCCCTCCTCGAGAGCCTGCTCCACTCCACGGAGACGCGGCTCCGCGACATGGCACGCCGGGGCCGGCGGCGGCGCCTCATCGAGGGCGTCTTCGGCATCGCGAACTTCGTGGCCTCGGCCACCCTGTCGGGCCTCACGGCTCGGGACCGCATCGACCGGGAGGTGGGCGTGGTGGTCGCCACGGGCACCGCGTCCATCGGGGTCATCAGCCTCGCGTCCTGGTTCACGCGCTCCAGCGCGGAGCAGGCCCTCGCGCTCTACGAAGGCCCGCTCACGCCCGAGGCATGGTGACGCTCGCCAAGGGCCGTGGCCGACGCTTCGTCACGGCGGTCCTCGCTCCCGGCGCCGCACCCTGCTAAGGCACGCGCCATGCGATGGCTCTTCCCGGCGCTCCTCGTGGCGCTCATCGGCTGCCCGAGCGGCGGCGCGAACTCCGGCAACAGCGGCACCGAGGCGCCCGAGGGTGAAAGCGCCATGAGCGCGAGCGCCATGGCGGTCCCGGCGGCGGAGGCGGAACAGGCCGCCATGGGCACCGCGATGGCGGCTTCCCGGGCGGGCCTCGCCCCCGGCGCACCTCCCGGAAGCGCGCCCGTCCCCGCACCGGAGGACGTGGCCGCGCCGCCGGCGGACGCCGAGCGCACCGCGAGCGGGCTTGCCTCGAAGCAACTCTCGCCGGGCAACGGCACGGAGCACCCGGACCGCAACGACCGCGTGCAGGTGCACTACACGGGCTGGACCACGGACGGGGAGATGTTCGACAGCTCGGTCCAGCGCGGCCGGCCCGCGACCTTCAACCTCGACCGGGTGATCCCGGGTTGGACCGAAGGCGTCCAGCTCATGGTCCAGGGAGAGAAGCGCCGCTTCTGGATCCCGGCGAACCTCGCGTACGAGGGTCGGCCGGGCCCGCAGGGCATGCTCGTGTTCGACGTAGAGCTTCTGCAGCTCACGAAGGTCGATGACCCGCCGCCGGCACCGGCGGACGTGGCCGCCGCCCCGGCGGACGCGGAGCGCACGGAAAGCGGGCTGGCGTCCAAGGTGCTCGAGGCCGGCGAGGGTTCGGAGCACCCGACCGCCGAGAGCACCGTGGAAGTGCACTACACGGGCTGGACCACGGACGGACAGATGTTCGACAGCTCCATCACGCGCGGCCGGCCGGTCACCTTCCCCCTCAACCGGGTCATTGCAGGCTGGACCGAAGGCGTGCAGCTCATGGTCGAGGGCGAGAAGCGGCGCTTCTGGATCCCCGAGGACCTCGCCTACGGCGGACGCCCGGGCGCTCCGCAGGGCATGCTCGTCTTCGACGTCGAGCTGATCCGCATCGCGCAGTGAGCGGGCACTCAGCCGAGCCGCGCCTCCAGGGCCCGCGTTAGCGTCTCCAGCACCGTGAGCCGCGCGTGGCGTTTGTCGTTCGCGGCGACGAGCGTCCAGGGCGCGAGCTCCGTGCTGGTGCGTACCACCATCTCGTGCACGGCCTCCGCGTATTGGTCCCACTTCTCCCGGTTGCGCCAATCCTCGGCGGTGATCTTGTGCCGCTTATGGCCGATCTGCTCCCGCTCGCGAAAGCGGCGTAGCTGCTCCTGCGGGTCGATCTGGAGCCACAGTTTCACGAGCACGGCGCCGTGGTCGTGAAGCTGCTCCTCGAAGTCGTTGATCTCCGCATAGGCACGCGCCCAGTCGGCCTTCGACGCGAAGCCCTCGACGCGCTCGACGAGGACCCGGCCGTACCAGGACCGGTCGTAGAGCGTGGTGCGGCCGCGTGCCGGGACGTGACGCCAAAAGCGCCATAGATAGGGGAGCGCCTTCTCCTCGTCACTGGGCGCCGCGATGCGCACCACATGGTACGAGCGCGGGTCGAGCGCCGCCGTCACGCGGCGAATGGAGCCCCCTTTCCCGGCGGCATCCTGCCCCTCGAAGGCGACCACCAGGCTGTGCTTCTTGCGGAAGCGGGAGCTCCTGAGCAGCCGCGCGAGCCGGCCTTGGAGCTCCTCGAGACGCACGTCGTAGACCTCTTCCGGGACCTTCCTCGTGAGGTCGAGGGTGTCGAGCACCGTGCGCCCATCGATGGCCGGGGCCACGCGCGGGACCGGCGGCGCAGGCTCGTGGATCGCTTTCGCCGCAAGCCCCCGCTGGAGCGTTTCGAGCACGGCGCGCCCCACGACGAGCTCCCGATGCCGCCGGTCGCCCCCGCTCACGACGAGCCAGGGGGCGTTGTCCGTGCTCGTCCGGCGAAGGGCGCGCTCCGCGCTACGTCGAATGGCGTCGTAGCGCTCGAGGCGCTGCCAATCCTCGTCGGTGACCCGCCAGGAGGTGGCGTCGTCCTTCGCGAGCTTCTCGAGGCGCCTTTTCACCCGCCGCTTCGGGATGTGGAACCAGAGCTTGAGCACGTGCACGCTCTCGTCGGTCAGCATGCGCTCGAAATGCCGCACCTGGTCCAGCGCCGTATCCAGCTCCGCGTCGGACCGCTTCCCGGCCGCGTGTTTGAGGATGACGTCCGTGTACCAGGAGCCCATGAAGACCCCCGCCGTCCCGCGCGGCGGCAGCAGGCGCCAGTAGCGCCAGTAGAGCGGGCGCGCCCGCACCTCGTCCGTGGGCCGGTCGATGCCGTGCACGCGCAGCTGCCGCGGGTCGAGCCAGTACTGGAGCTGGTTGACCGTGGCCCCCTTCCCCGCGGCGTCCACGCCCCCCACGACGACGCAGAGGCCGAAGCGCCCCGAGTCCCGGAGCTCGTCCTGCGCCGCCAGTAGCGCCTCCCGCAGCCGAGGCACCTCCTCCTCGTAGCGCGCCTTGGAGACGCGATGATCGACCTCGGCGGCTTCGAACATAAGGCACGACGGTAGCGCAGCGAGACGCCGACCGTCGCGTCGACCGGACACGGAGACGGGCACGGAGACGGGCACGGAGACGGAGACGGAGACGGAGACGGAGACGGAGACGGGCACGGACACGGACACGGACACGGAGACGACCGGGGCGCCGAAGCGCCCCGGCCGCGCCGCCTAGCGCGGCCGCCGCACCAGCTTGAACATCGCCGCGCTCACGTGGTCGCAGCGGTCCCGAAGCGCCGCGATGTCGTCGGCCTCGACGTAGCCTGCCGCTACGGCAATCCGTAGCGACGCTTCCGTCTCCTTTGCGGACGCGGCCGCGCCTTGGAAATGGGCCGACTTGTTCCCGCCGCGCGAGTGCATGCCCTCGGCCATGCGCTGGGGCACGGACATCACGGAGCGCCGGAGCTGACGCGCGAGGTCACGGTCCACGCGACCGATGCGCCGCACGAGCGGCATCGCGTCCGCCACGAGCTGAAGTGAGAGTTCGAATATCTGCATGAGCCGTCTCCTGACTGCCCCA
>JBCCAW010000523.1:0-4248 GCA_039814655.1 Myxococcota bacterium
ACCCGATCCTGCACGTGGCGCTGCTGCCGGACGCGCCGGTGGCCGAGGTGCCGCGCGCAGAAGGACCGCTGGCCAGCTACCTCGCCGGAGCGCTCCTCATGGCCCGCGGCGACCCGGTGGCGGCCGGCGACGTGCTGGCCGAGGCGCAGGGCTCGTCGGTGCTCACCTCGCTCCGGGCGACGCTGGCGCTCACGGACCCCTTCCTGGGCGCGGACCTGCGCCGGGACCGCTCCCGGGTGCTCTACGAACGCGCCACCGCACAGGATCCGCGGGCCTGGTTCGCGCGGCTCCAGCTCGCGCGATTGATGGCCGCGGACGGGCGTGACCGGGAGGCCCTCGGGGCCCTTCGCGAGCTGGCCGAGGCCACGCCCGCGACGCTGGTGCCCGTCGCGCTGACCCGCGGGGAGCTGCTCCTGGCGCGCGGGTGGGACGCGCAGGCGCGCCGGCACGTAGACGCCGCCGTGCGCGCCGGACCGGGGCTTTGCGCGCCGCTACGCGCGGCGCTGGCCCTGGCCCAGCGCCGCGACCGGACCCGGGAGGCCAACGCGCTCGCCGAGCGTGTCGTGGGCTGTGACGCCCGCGATGGGGCCCGCTACACGCGGCTCGTGCAGGCGCGACGCTGGGCGGCGGCCGCGGAGGAGCTCGAACGGCTCGCGTCCCTCGAGCCCGCGCAAGGGCAGGCCCGGTTCCTCGCGAGCCGCCTCGACCTCGCCGAGGCGTCGGAAGACCCCCGGGCCATGGCCGCCGCGGCGGAGGCCCTGATCCGCGCGCGTCCCCGCGCCCCAAGCCCACGCCTCGAGCGGGCGGACCTCGTGCTGGCACAGGGCGACGCGGCCGGCGCCCAGCAGGTGCTGGAGGCGGCGCTCCAGCAGGAGCCTGCCGCGATGGTGGAGCTGCGGCGCATTCGCGCGCTCCTCGGGGCGCCGCACGCCTTGGCGGCCTACCGGCGCGACGGGCGCGAAGCCATCGCGGCCTATGAGGCTGCCCGGGAGGCTGGCCGCATCGACTACGCGCAGGGCCAGGTGCTCGTCTTCGACTACGCGGCGCAGCGCGTCTTTCGCGACGGGAGCGCGCTGGCGCTCACGCATCAGATCTACGCCGTGGAGAGCGAAGAGGCCGTGGACGAGCTAGGCCAGTTCACGGTGCCCGAGGGAGCCTACGTGCTGACGCTCGGCACGCGGAAGGCGAGCGGCCGGCTCCTCGAGCCGGACCTCATCGAAGGGCTGGACAGCCTCGCGCTCCCGGCGCTGGCCGTGGGCGACTACGTGGAGATGGAGACCGTGCGGGTGCTGGACCCGCCGCGCGGGCTGCCCGGTGGCGTGCTCGGCGAGCGCTTCTACTTCGCGAGCTTCGAGGTGCCCTTCTTCGTGAGCGAGCAGCTCCTGGTGGTGCCCGAGGGCATGGAGCTCGCCTTCGATCCGCGCGGCGACGCGCCGACGCCCGAACGCCGGGTGGTGCGCGGGCTCCAGGAGCTGCGCTGGCGAAGGGAGGCCGTGGCGCCACGCATCCAGGAGCCGGGCGCCGTCCCCTCCCGCGAGTACCTGCCTTCCGTGCAGTGGGGTCATGGGGCGACCTGGAGCGCTTTCCTCGCGGGGCTCCGGGACGTGCTCGCGGACCGGGACGTCGCGGACCCGGCCGCGCGGCGCCTCGCCCGGGAGATCACCGGCGGCGCCAGCGGCGAAGAGGGCGCGCGCAAGCTCCACCGCTGGGTCCTCGAGAACGTGGACGCCGACGACGATGTCTTCGGCATCGCCGCGCGCATGGTGGCCCGGCGCCGCGGCAACCGGGCCCGCGTGCTCCACTACCTCCTGCGCCTCGCCGGCATCGACGCGCGCCTCGTCATGGTTCGGGGCTTCGGCGCGGACCAGACGCGGAGCGAGCTCGCCGACGAGGACACCTACACGAACCTCATCGTCGGCGTGGAGGGCGACGGGCCCGGAAGCGACGTCACCTACCTGACCACCGCGGCCCGGGGCGTGCCCTACGGCTACCTCTCGCCGCATCTCCGGGGCATGGATGCCTTCGTGCTCCTTCCCTACGCGGAGGCCGAGGAGCTGCGGCGCGTGGAGCTTCCGGCGGCCGAGCCGGGTGCGGAGAGCCAGCGCGTCGAACTCGTCGTGCGCGTCGACGCGCGGGGCGACGGCATGCTGCGCGCCGTGGAACGGTACCGCGGCGCGGCCGCGATCAACTGGCGCAACGACCTGGACGGCGTGCCCGCCGCGGTGCTCGATGCGCGCTTCGAAGAGGCCTACGTCGCCCGGCTCTTCAGCGGCGCGCGCATGCGCTCGCTCCGCATCGCAGGCCGGGAGGACCCGGACGCGGCGCTGGTGTTCCGCTACGACGCGGACGTGCCGCAGCTCGCCCGGCCGTCCGCCGGGGGCATGGCGCTCACGCCCTTGCTCCCGGAAGCATTGACGGCGCGCTTTGCCCAGGCTGCGGAGCGCGAGACGACGCTCATCGTCGCGCCGCCCCTCGACCGCGAGGTCGTGGTGCGCGTCGAGGACGGAGCCGGCGCCGGGAGCTCGTTGGCACCGGTCACGGTCGAGGGCCCCGGCGGGGCGCGCTTCACCATGGAGAGCCAGCGCGAGGGCCAGGATCTGGTGCTCACGCGCCGGCTCCGGCTGCCGATGATGCGCGTCGCCCCGGAGGACTACGCGGCCTTCGTGCGCTTTTGCCGCGCCGTCGACGAGGCCGAAGCCCGCGAGCTCCCACTCCCCTGACGGCGCCGGCGGCGCGAAGAGCAGCCGGCGACGGGAAAGAGAGCCCCGCGGTCCCTTTCCCGTCCCCGAAGAGGCTCAGATGGGGAGGTTCGAGGTCGCCGGGACGATGATGAAGACCTGCCGCGTGTCGAGCACGGTGCTTCCGCCGCCGCGCACGTCGATGAAGGCGATGAAGAGCTGCGCCGTGTCGCCGCCTTCGACGACGTCGTTCCGGAAGGTCACGCGGAACTTCACGGAGGTGCCCGGGATGACGCCGAAGAAGGTCGACTCGTCGATGGCCGCGATGGCCTGGTCCGCCTCGATCTCCGCCGGCGGCGTCCAGCACGGGTTCGTGGGCGGGTCCGCGCGGCAGGCCGGCTGGCGCCGCTTCACGAAGCTGCGCGTGTCCACCGCGCCGCCGTCGCTACGCACCTGCGTGTCCACGTCGAGAGGCACGCGCGTGGCCACGGTCTCGATGCCGCCCACGACGCCATCGATGAACTCGGCGCTCGTGGACTCGTTCGGCAGGTTGAAGACGAGGAAGTTCCCGTCGAGGTCGATGGAGCCCGTCGCCTCCGCCGTCTGCGCGAGGAAGAAGCAGGGCGACGTGGCGTTGGGCGCGTAAGGCGGCTCGCAGGGGCCGGCGCCGAAGGACGTGTTCGAGGCGTTGATGCCGACGTACTTGGCGCCGCGCGCGTTCATGACGTCGATGGCCTCACCCCAGGTCGCCGGGGGCGGCGTGATGCCCGTGTAGGCGTCGCAGACCCCGTCTTCTCCCGGCGGCCCTTCGTGCGCGCAGATGTCCGTGAAGTGCACGACGATGGGCAAGGCGCCGGGGCGGAAGCAGGGCGCGCCGAAGCCGCTGTCGAGGCAATCGCCGACGTAGCGGCGTACCGCGTAGCTGCCGCCACCGAAGGTCCAGGTCGCGCCCTCGCCGGTCATGAGCTGGAAGAGAGCCTCGGTCTGGGACTCGGGGCCGTCGTTGCCCGAGTGGAGCGCGATGGCGTCGAAGGCCGTCTGCACGGCGGACGCGCGGTCCGGGGGCGTCATGCCGATGGCGAGGAGGAAGGCCTCGTCGATGCCAGCGCTGCCGTAGCCGCCGAAGGGGAAGTCGTCGTGCTGGCCGCCGCCGAACCAGGCGTCGGGGATGACCTCGCCGACGCGGTCGATGATGCCCGTGCCCGGCGTGGTCACGGCGCTCTTCACGTTCTCGAGCGTGCCGCCCATGGAGCCCGTCGTGTCCGTGAGGAAGAAGACGTCGGCCACGCGAATGTTCGTGGCGAAGTCCAGGTCCTGCTCCTGCGGGCGGCCGTTGAAGGGCAGCACGAGGAAGAAGTCGTCCTCGGGGATGCCGCAGGCCGACTGTGTGGCGCAGCCGCAGAACTCGCCGCTGACCCGGTCCGGGCAGTTGATGCGCTCGAGGGCGATCTCCGCCACGTCGCTGAAGCCGTCGCCGTCCGTGTCCACGCCGCACAGATCCGTACCGAACTCGACCTCCTCGGCGTCCGAGGCGCCGTCGTTGTCCTGGTCGATGTCCACGAAGTCCGGG
>JBCCAW010000286.1:0-7600 GCA_039814655.1 Myxococcota bacterium
AGGGCTTCGCCGAAGGCGTCCACGGTCTCCGGCGGGATGCTCGCGTCGTCGTTGCCGAAGATGCCGAGGAGCGGTCCCCGGAAGCTCCCGAGCGCCTCGGGTTCGGTGATGGGCCGGCCGTAGTACATGACCGTCGCGTCGATGCCCTCCACCTCGACGCCGGCGCGCAGGCTCCAGCCGCCGCCGAAGCACCAGCCCATCACGCCGAGCTTGCGCGCGCCGCCGGCGCGAAGATGCGCCGCGGCGGCCCGAAGCGTGGCCAGCGCCTCCGCGTCGCCCACGCTGCGGACGAGCGCCATGGCGTCCTCGGGCGTCGTCGCCGTTCGGCCGCCGTAGAGGTCCACGGCGACCGCCGCATAGCCGAGGGCCGCGAGCCGGTCGGTCCAGTGCTGGATGTGTCCGTTGAGGCCCCACCATTCGTGCACGACGATCACGCCAGGGTGCGGGCCCGGCGAACGCGGTAGCGCCTGGTAGACGCGCGCGTCCCCGACGCGCAGCTCCTGGCCGAAGTAGGGGCCCCGGGCCGCGCCGCCATGCGTATGAAAGGACGCGAAGGTGGCCTCGTTCACAGCGCCGGTGAAGAGCGGATCGCCATGCTGGGAGGTCGAACGGCCGACGGTCTCGGAGCCGCCGCAGCCGCAGAGGAGCATGCCGGCGACGATTCCCGCGGCGGGCACACGCGCGGCAAAGAGGCGCGCGGCGAAGGCGCGCACAGCGAGGAGGAACACACGCAACATGCGGGGACCGTCGTCGGCCCGCCCCGCAGCGTCAAGGCGGGCAGAGTCGGCGGTGCGACGCGGCGGGTGCGCGTGATCGGCGCGGGCTCCCGCTACGCGCCCGGGACCACCACGGCGAGCCAGGTCAGGTCCGGGAGGCGTACGGTGGCGTCCGGCACGATGCGCGTCCCGTCCTCGCTCACGGCCCCTCGGCCAAAGGCGCTCCACTCGGCCTCTTCGAGAACGCGGCCGTCGGCGAGCGTGGTGTCGAGGCCGCCGACGAGGTGGAACTCCACCGGCGTGCCGGCGGGGAGTCCTGCCGTGTTGTCGAGCTCGAAGGCCACGCCTCCGTCGCGCACGGGGCTCTCGGAGAAGCCCCAGGCGGCGACGGTGCCCGGCGGTGGCGCGAGGCAGCTTCCCTCGAGCGGGTGCCGGCCCGCCGCGAGCGCGGTGTAGTCGTCGAGCTGCGCGGGGCGAAGGCCGAGGAGCGTCACGCCGTCGCCGAGCGTCACGTCCCGCGGCGCTTCCGGGTCGCCCTCCGGGGGCAGTGCACAGCCGTCGGGGCGCGCTAGGCGAAAGAGCGGGAGCGCCTGGTCCAGGGCCACCACGCCGCGCGCGTCGCTCTCCGCTTCCACGGCGCAGTAGGTCGTCGCCGCGGCCCCTTGCGGCACCAGCACGCGCATCGTCAGCTCCTCGGCGCAGCGTGCCGCCGGCGCCTCCACGGGGATCGCGAAGCTCCCGTCGGCATCCGTGGTGGGCGGCCGAAGACAGAGCAGTGCCCCCTCCGGCGCCGTGCGGACGCAGAGCTGAACGCGTGCCCCGGCCACGGGCTCACCGACATCGTCGGTCACCGCGCCCGTCGCCGCGGCGAGAAAGGTCGCGTCGCAGCCGGCCGGCGGCGTGTCGTCCAGCGCCTCGAGGCCCGGGCCGGGATCGAGCGTCGCTTCCTCTTCGGGCTCGGGCTCGGGGCAGGCCGCGTCGCCGCAGCCGGCGAGGCCGAGAGCGAGCGCGACGCGCAAGAGTGAGGACCGGGGCATGGCCAGAGCGTAGACCAGGCGGGCCCGGGAGGTTTCCGTTCCGTCGCCCGCGGCGTATCCTCGCGCGATGTCCGCGCCTCTCTCCCTCCGGCTGCTCGCCCTCCTCCTGCTTCCCGCTCTCCTGCTCCCGGCCTGCGGCGACGGCGGCGGCGAAGGTGAAGGCGCGGGCAGCGTCGATACGCCGCTCTGCGCGTACCCGGAGTTTTCCGGACAGCTCGAGGTGGGCCAGACCTTCCCGAACCTCGCCTACAGCAACGTGCTCGACGTGGACGCGTCCACCCTCGACTTCTCCTTCGAGGACTTCTTCTGCGACGACGCCTTCGACGCCTTTGAGTCGGTGCTCGTGGTGGTGAGCGCCGGATGGTGCAGCGCGTGCCCGGACTATCTCGCGGCCACCAACTCCGTGGCCGGCGAGCTCGCGGCGTCCGGCGCGCTCCTCGTGTACATCGAGGTCGAGACCGCGGCCTTCGAAGACGCGACGGCCGAGGACGCGGCGGCCTTCATCGACCGCTCCGTGGCGCCGAGCAGCTTCGTCGCGGGCCTGCGCATGGGCGAAGCCGAGCGCACCAGCGAGGCGGGCATTCGCAACGCCGTGCGTCAGTTCCCCTCGGCCTACTTCGTGCGCCGCCGGGACATGCAGATCGTGGCCGACCAGGCCGCCACGCCCTTCCGGCTGAACTTCACGGGCCTCGCGGCGGACCCGGAGCAGAGCTGGGAGCCCGTGCGGCCTCCCTTCATGGCGCAGTGCGGCCCGAGCGATGAAGAGGCCGGCGAGCCCAACGACACCTTCGAGACGGCGTCGCCGCTCGAGGTCGGCACGGACGTCGAAGGCGGCGTCTGCATGGACGGCCCGGACTTCTACCTCGTGGATCGGCCCGGTGCCTGGCGCTTCGACCTCTTCCAGTCGCTCTTCAGCGAGCCGGACCCGGCGACGCGCAACGTCGACCTTCGCCTCTGGAGCGTCGATGGGGAGCGCCTCGGCGGCAGCAACGTCGTGGGCAACAACGACGCCGTCGAGTGGCAGGGCCGCGCCTACGTCGAGGTCTACGGCGAAAACGGGACCAGCGGCACCTACCGCGTCTCGCTACGCGACCTCTGACCGCTCACACCATGGCTTCGGGCGCTTCGGGCCCGGTGCCGTCTCCTCGGGAAAAGACGAGGCGTGCGTCGAAGCGCGTCGCCGCCCAAAGGGCGACCAGCGTCAGGAGCAAGGCGAGCAGGACCACCCAGGCGCGCACGGTGCCGCGCGTATAGACGTCTCCCTCACCCACTCCCGGCGTCTCGAGGGGTTGGTCCGGAAGCCCGAAGCGCCGCGCGAGCGTGCGGATTTTCGTGACGTGCACCACGGGCACGCCGCGTTCGAGGAAGCTCCGCATGACCGACGGGCGCCGAAGGCCGCGGGGAACGCGTGTGTTGAGGCCTGGGCGAAACACCTCCTTGTCGGCGGTGGTGCCCACGGAGACCGTGCCGCCGCCGACGTTGACGTAGGCCGCGACGGTGCGCTCCCCGGCGAGCTCGTCGTAGAGCGCCAGCCGGTCGGAGACCGCTTGGGCGAAGCCCGCGGGCTCCATGAAGGGAAGGCCGCTTCGCCCGATGGCCTCACGAAGCGCCTGGCGACCCTCGTCCGTGTGGTCCCGCGCCTGGTCCAGCACGCCGCCGAGGGTGGCCCTACGACTGCGAAAGGCCAGCAGGTCCTGTTCGAAGAGCACGCGCTCCATGTCGAGCCAGGTGAGCGAAGGCACCGTGGCCCCATAGGCCGAGGCGGCGACGGAGCTGATCGTCAGCGGCTCGGCGCCGAGGGCCTCGATCGCCGAGAGCAGGGCCACGTTGGCCGCGGGGAAGCTCCCGGTGAGGCCGACGGCCACGAGGTCGCCTTCGCGCACCCCCGCCTCGCTGAGCAGCACGACGAAGGCCGCCGCAAAGTTCGGGTTCACGCTCGTTTGCTTGCTCGGGAGGTGCCCTGGCGTGGACACGATGGGCGACACGGCCGGACCGATGAGTCCGCTCGCGGCCGGGTCGTGCTCGATCTCCAGCGGAAGCTGCTGGCGAATGCGCTCCAGATGAATGGCTCGGTAACCTTGGGCGCATTGCCGCGCGGCCTGCAGCTGAAGAGCGTGGAGCGGGCCGCGCTCTTCGATGGGCTGGGTCTCCACGGCGAGCGTTCCGAGCACGACGGCGATGGAGAGGACTACGAGCTGCGCCGCGGACACGCGGTTCGAGCGCCAGTAGAGCGCTTTCACCGGGGCAGCTCCGCGAGCATGAGCGGGCCCACCAGCAAGAGGAGCGCCAGCCGCACCACACAGGCGGCGATGGTCAGCGTCGCGAGCGTATTCGTCACGCCCTGCCGGTCGAACCAGATCGCGATGAGGCCGGGGATGATGTAGCCGATGACCGTCAGGTCGGCGTCGCCGTAGCCGCCGTCGCGAAGGAGCAGGTCGGCGCGTTCGGCCCAGGCGCCGAGGGCGAAGCCGATGAGGATGCAGAGTGACGTTCGCCGTCGGCCGTACACGATGACCACGCTCCCGATGACCTTCGTGAGCGCGAAGGTGCCGAGGGCGACCACGAGCGTCAGCGCAAGCGCGGTCGGACGGTGGAGAAAGAGAGCGATGTAGCCCGGCACGACCACGCCGCCGGCCGCGAGGCCATACACCTCGCTGAACACGAAGCTCACGACGATGCCGATGGCGATGGACGTGACCTGGAGCTCCTCCATGCTCACGCTTTCACCCCCGCTTGCGGCGCCCGCGCGACCACGGGCCGGCGAGGTCGCGTGGCCCGGTTCCGGAAGAGCCGCACCAGCTCGAGACCGAGGCCCCCGATGTTGCCGAGACCCACGACGAGCGTCGCGTCGCCGCAATGCTCGATGACGCGCTCGAACACCTCCCGGGGGTCCGTTCGTTCAACGCGGGTCAGCGCAGAGGCGTCGTACCCGGCTGCGACGGCCGCGCGAGCAAAGAACCCGGTGCCGAGGCCGGCGGCGATCACGTGCTGCGGCTCATGCCATCGAGGCAGGGCCTGGCCGAGCTGCCTCGACCGGTCGGCACGGTCCGGTCGGCAGTTGAAGAGCGCGATGGGCGCGAAGGACGGAAAGCGCGCCAGGCAGAGGTTCCAGATGCGCTCGGAAGACTCCGGATCGTTCGCCGCGAAGGCGTTCGCGAAGACGATGCGTCGGCCGAAGAAATCCACCTGGTCGAAGGTGAGCGCGCCTGGGTCTGGCGTCGCGGCCCACATGCCCTCGAGAGCGGTCTGCCGGGGCACGTCGAGGGCCTCACAGAGCGCGAGGGCCACGGCTACGTTTTCGCGATGCTCGATGTGACCGAAGCCGGCCAAGACGGCGTCGCTCACCTGCGCAACATCGTCTGCCCTCAACGCGACGAGCCGGCAGCCGCGGTCCTTTGCCGCCAAGGCGAGGACGTCCCGGCGCGCCTCTTCGGCGGTCACACAAAGGCCTCCCACGGGCATCATGCCCGCGAGGGCCCGGGCCACGTCGTCCCCGCCGGGACCCATCACGTCGAGATGGTCCGGGCGCGCGTTGGTAATGACGCCGTGGGTGGCGCGCACGAACATGCGCTCGCTCAGCCATTGGAGAATCGGCTGGAGCGCCATGCATTCGACGACGAGCACGTCCGCTTCGGCCCGTGCTGCAAAGCGTACGATGCGAATCTGCTCGCGAACGTTGGCGCCGAGCGGGCGATAGACCGGGAGCTCGCGGCCCGCGGGGAGGAGCACGCGCGCCAGCGTTCCCGTCGTTTTGGCCACCGTGCGATGGCCGCCGGCGCGAAGCCCGGCCGCAAGCAGGCGCGTCACGCTACTCTTCCCGCGCGTGCCGTTGACGTGGATGCGGACCGGGATGCGCCGAAGAGCGGCACGGTGCCGGAGCGCTTCGATCGCCAGCCATAGGATGACGAAGCCAGCGAGCCCCGTGAGCACCTGCGGTGCGAGGACGTCTCTCATGACCTCTTGCCCTTCATGGGAGGCTCATCGCTCGCGCATCATGAGGTAGAGCCCCGGCGCCAAGCCTGCGCCGCCCTGGCCGTCGTGAAGGCGGCTGAGCGGTACCTGAAAGCGCGCGGAGAGAAAGGCCGCGAGGGACGCGCCTTCGTCGCGGAAGGGCGAGTTGGCGGGCAGGGCGACCCGCAGCAGCCGGAGCTCCGCGTCGCGGTAGGCCCGAACGAGCGGCCGAAGCGCGTCCAGCGGGGAGCCCGGGGTCGCGCGCCATGCGCCCTCGAAACGAAGCTCTTCATCCAGGCGGACGGCCACGGTTCCGGGGCCGCGCGGTCGCGCCCGCTCCCCGAGGAGATCCTGCGCGTCGGCGACGAGGCCACGGCTCGGCCCCGGGGCGCTGCCGTCCTCCGGTTCCGCGCCCTGAAGCGAGGCTAGCGTCCGCTCGGCGTCGTCGGCGAGGGCTTCGGCCCGTTCGATCAACCCTTCGGCCAGGGCTCGGTCGGCCTCGATGAGCCCTCGGCGGATCGCTTCGAGACCACCGGGGTCCACCGCTCCGTCGTGCTCGGCGTCCGCCGTCGCTTCTGCCACGACCGCCAGTCGTGCGGCGACGCGCTCCGTGGGCGTGGTCGCCATCACGGTCCCTTCGTCCGGGGCCTCGCGCCGGGCGCTGGGTTCTTCCCCGGAGCGTCGGGAGCGCGGGGACCGCCGTCGCAGGGTGCGTTCGACGGGCGCCGGCTCGCTCTCGGGGACCGGCTCACACGTTTCCGCCGCCACGGGCGCATCGTTCATGTCGTCCCGCGTCGGCGCCGTCGCGCCCAGGGCGAGACCGTGCACGAGCGTGAGCTCGGCCATGTGGCTGAGTTCGCGCGCCAACGCGCGGTCACCGCGGGCTTCGTAGGCCTCGGCGAGGCGATGGAGTCGTTCGACGGAGGCGGCGAGCTCCGGCAGCCGTTCCCGGAGCGAGGCGAGCCGGTCCGGAGAGGGCGTAGGCAGCGGGAGGCTCGCCGCAGGGCTGACGACCCGAGGCGGCGAAGCGCAGGCCACCAGCAAACCCAAAACGAGGGCCCCTGGCCCGCGGCACTCGCGCCGCATGCTCCCTCCACCCATGAGCCGCAGCTTGCCTGCCTCGCGCGCCGGTGGAGGGCGAACGACACCGGGGAAACGGGCGTCATGGGTTCGGGCGACGGGCGCGTTCCTGCTACACCGGCTCGGGGCCACCCGGCCATGATCGAGCTTGTCTACGGCAACGGGAGCGAGGCGCTCCTCGACGCGCTCGCCGAGCGCCTCGAGGCCGCGCGCGCGGCTGGCGCGTCGCCGCTCGTGCCCGTGCACGTGGTGGTGCCGAACGCGCTCGTGGAGCGGCAGGTCGAGCTCGGCCTCGCGGCCCGGCGTGGCGTCTCGGCGCACCTTCGCTTTCATCGCCTCGAGGCCTTCATCCGGCAGCAGCTGGCCGGTGCTGTGGAGCAGGACGTGCACGTGCTCGGCCGCCACGGCTACGAGCGCCGCGTGCTCGACGCGCTTCATGACTCGGCCTTCCTCGCGCGGCCGGAGCATGCGGAGGTGCGGGCCTATCTCGGCGCCGCGGGGGCCGGCAGCGCCGGGATGGAGCGGCGCCGGGTGCAGCTCGCCCAGCGCCTCGGCCGGCTCTTCGAAGGCTACGGGCGGTCGCGGCCGGAGCTGGTGCTCGCCTGGGCCGAGGGGCGCTCGGGCCTGCCCGAAGACGCGACGGAGGACCTGCGGGCCACGGAGCGCTGGCAGCGGGCGCTCTTCCTCCGGGCCACGGGCGAGGCGGCACCGGCGGCGGCGGGGCGCCCGGGCGCCCGGCCCCTCGCGCTCCCCATGCTCGTCGGCCGCGCCCTCGACCGGCTACTCGCCGGCGGCGTGATCCCCGGGGTGCTGGCG
>JBCCAW010000641.1:0-3225 GCA_039814655.1 Myxococcota bacterium
GACGACCCCTTCGCGACCTTCTTCTCGCGCGCCTTCGGCCTGGGAGCCCCGAGCCCACTCTTCGGCACGCCGGAGCTGCTCCTCGAGGCCCCGCGCCCCCGGAGCACGGTGCGGCGCGCGGTGCGCACGCGCTGCGAGGTGGTGGCCGAGCAGGGGTTCCGGCTCCTCGCGACGGAGACGTCGGACGTGAGCGACATGGGCCTCCTCGTGCCGAGCGCCGCCGGCGTCGCTCTCGGCGAGGTCGTCTTCGTCTCCCTCCGCCTCCCCGCCCGCGTCAGCTTCATCGACGCGGAAGCCGAGGTCGTGCGTGTGCTCCGGGGCCGGCGACACACGGACCACACGCGCTCCATCGGCCTCCACTTCACGCGCATCGACGCCGCGGACCGCGCCTTGCTCCTCGCGAGCCTCCGCGGCCTGCCGCCGCCGATCCCCGCCCGCCCGCGCCCGAAGGACTACGCGGCCAGCGTCGCGGCCTTCGCGACCCGCTAGCGATGCGCATCGGCCTGGGCCTTCGCGGGCAGCTCGTCGTCGCCCTGAGCGTGGCCTTCATCGCCGCCTTCGCGCTCCTCGGGGTCACGGCGGTGCAGCTCGGGCGTCGCTCCCAGGCCGCCGAACGCGCGCGGGAAGGCGCGGCGCTGGCGCGGACCTTCGACGCGGCGCTCGGCGGCGAACCCCGCTACGACACCTTCGTACGCGTCGCCGACGCGCTGCTCTCGGAGGGGCGCGTCCGCGGCGTCGAGCTCCTGCGGGAGCCCGCCGAGGGACTCGCGGCAGAGCCCTGGAGCCGAGGCATCACCGGCCTCGGGCCCCAGGTCGAGGCCGGCCGCGTTCAGCTCACGTTGCGCCCCGATGCCGCGCCCGCGGCGCCCTTCGGCGACCTGCTCCTGCTCTACGTCGCGGTGACCGGCGGCGCGATCCTCCTCGTGACCACGCTCGTCCTCACCGTGCTCATCGTGCGCCCGCTCGAGTCCCTGACGCGCGCGTCGGAACGCGTCGCCGGAGGAAACCTCGACGTGGAGGTCCCCGCGCGGGGCGCGGCGGAGGTCCGGCGCCTGGCGGCCTCCTTCACGGGCATGGCGCGACAGCTCCGGGCCGACCGGCAAGCCCTCGAGGACCGGCTGCGCGAGCTCGAAGCCACCACCGCCGAGCTCGGCGAGGCCGAAGCGCAGATCCTGCGGAGCGCTCGCCTCGCCTCCGTGGGCCGGCTGGCGGCGGGCGTGGCGCACGAAATTGGCAACCCGCTCTCGGCCATCCTCGGTCTCGTGGAGCTCGCCCGGGACGAGGACATGGGCGCCGCGGAGCGCGGCGAGCTGCTCGTGCGTACGCAGCGGGAGACCGAGCGCATCCACCGCATCATCCGCGAGCTCCTCGACTTCGCGCGGCAGGGGGGTCCCAGCGACGAGGACGACGCCCTCGGATCGGAGGTCTCAGACCTCGCGGAGGTCGTCCGCGACGCCGTGCGTCTCGTGGCCCCGCAGCAGCGGAACGTGCCCGTGCGCGTGGAGCTCGAGGATTCGTTGCCGCCGGTGCGGGGCAGCGCGGACCGGCTGACGCAGGTGTTGCTGAACCTGCTGCTCAACGCCGTTGACGCCGTGCGCGAGGCCGGGCGCGGCGAAGTTCGGCTTCGGGCCACGCGGGCTCCCGGCGAAGGCGTGATGCTCGTCGTGGAAGACGATGGGCCGGGCATACCCGAGGCCCTCCGCGATTCCATCTTCGAGCCCTTCGTCACGAGCAAGGCCACGGGCGAGGGCACGGGGCTCGGCCTCGCCGTCACGCACACCATCCTGGAGCGCCTCGGCGGGAGCATCGACGTGGAGAACATAGCCGGCGCCGGCGCCCGCTTTCGCGTCCATCTTCCGCCGCCGAAGCCGCCGACGGTGCGTCCCCCGCCCATGCGCTGAGGCGCGCCGGTGCGGCGCTCAGCGCGTGCGGCGCCGGTGCCAGACGAGGGTGACGAGCATGAGCACGGCGACGCTGCCGAGGAGCGGCCAAAGTCCCCGGTTGCGCGGCCGGCCGTGGTAGCCGGCGTGGACCTCCTCTTCCAGGCCCTCGGGCAGGAGCGGGAGCTCGCCGTCGCGCAGGGCTTCGCCCCGGACCCACTGCGCGGCGCAATGCTCCCGCGTCTCCGAGTCGGCGTCCGTGGGCACGCCCTCCGGGAAGCCCGCGCCGCCGGGCAAGGCGGCCTCCTTGGGCAGGCGCCCGCACGCCTCGCGCAGCCCGGCGAGGAGCCTCCGGGCCATGACGCCGGGATGGCCCGTACTCTCCGACGCGGTCTGGAGCAGGACCAGGGTCCCGGGCCAGTCGCCGCGCGCCTCCGGGGCGCGGAGCCGGAGCGTCTGGTGGAGGATCTGCGCTTCGGGGCTGAGGGAACTCGAAGCCGGCGCCCGGGACGCAGCGAGGAAGGCGTCGTGCGGCAGCGCGAGGCGGACGCGGCGTTGGTCCCTCGCGGGGTCGAGGGTGCCCGTGAGCACGTCGCCCTCGGTCTCGAGCTCGCTGAGGACGATGGCGTCGGCCGGGAGGCCGTGCAAGCGAACGGCGATGCGCGGCGAGACGTCCACACCGCGGGCGAACATGGCGCCCGCGTCCAGGACGAGATCGAGCACGAGCTCGTCGTCCACGCTCGTCCAGTCGAGCAGCTTCAAGCCCTCGAGAGCGAGCACCTGCGGCTCCCCGGGCGCAAGGGAAGCGCTGCCGCGAAACACCCTGGGGGCGTCGGCCGGGCCTTCGTCGGGTGTGAGCGCCATCTCCGCGCCGCCGAGCCTGGCGCCGAGACGTAGAAAGCGCGTGCCCCGGGCCCCGCGCGGAGACTCGTGCACCGTGACCTCGAGCTCCCGGGGCTGCTGCTGGCGCGCGAGCACGACGCGCTGGCGCACGAGCAGGAGCCCCGGCGCGAGGTCGACGAGCACTTCGACGCCCGTCGCGTCGGCGTCGATGGCGGGCAAGGCCACGCCGCTCCGCTGCGCCACCGCCGGCCGCAGCGCGATGCCCACCAGCACCAGCGCCGCCACACCCACTCGCCGCATCCGCACGCCTCGCCTCATACGCCGAGGCTACTTCTTCCGCGAGGTCCGCGAGGTCCGTTCGCGAGGGCATCCGCGAGGGGACGGGCCCCCCCAAACAGCCAAACCCCCACGGAAGCCCCGCCCTCTAGTGGGGGGTTTTTTGGTTTTTGGGGGGCGGACCCCGGCGGGCCCACTCTTGCCAGGGGCAGGGGCCCGGAGACCC
>JBCCAW010000442.1:0-5129 GCA_039814655.1 Myxococcota bacterium
AGCTGCTGCTTCGCGGCGCCGCAGGCTTCCTGGAGAAGCCCTTCCGCGCCCGGGACCTCGTCGCCGTGCTCGAGGCTCACGCCCGGCGGCGCACGACGAGCCGCTGAAGCACGGCGAGCTGTAGCTCCCGGGGCCCGTGGACCCGCGGCCAGACGATACCGTCGGCGAGGGCCGGACCCTCGAAGGCCTCCGTCGCCTCGAGGAGCGCCGCGAGGGCGCCGTCGTCGCCGGTGCCGAGGCCTGGGTCCGGCGTGGAGAGGCGGAGCTCTCCGCCGGGCGAGAGCACGCGGGCGAGCTCCTCGAGAAAGGCAAAGGGGTGGTCGAGCAGGTCGACGACGTTGGCCGCCACGGCGAGGTCCACGCTCGCGTCGGCGAGGGGCAGCGCCGTCGCCTCGGCGAGCACGAGCGTGGCGCCGGGCACCTCCGCGCCCGTTCGGAGCAGCGCCGGGAGCGAGCGGTCGAGCGCGATGTAGCGTGCGGCTCCGCGAGCGAGGGTCCGGGCCCGGTCGCCGGCGCCGGGGCCCACCTCGAGTACGCGAGCGCCGGCGGGCCCGGGCTCGGCGAGCAGGTCCGGGGCCGCCCGTGCCGCCCCCACGAGGGCCCGGAGCCGCTCGGCGAGGGAGCCCGCGGGAGCGACGCCGAGGGCGGCGTCCGGCGGCGCCCAGTCCCGGGCAAAGCGCTCGGGCGCGAGGCCGGGAGCCCGGCGCGCCGCCGCGTGCAAGCGCTCGCGCACGGCAGGCGTGACGCGGTCGTACTCGGCAAGCGCGGCGAGCGTGCTCTCCCGGTGCTGGGCCAGGAAAGCGTCCGGTGCCGGGACCAGGACGGGAACGCCTGCGAGCACGGGGAAGGCCTCGCCCGCCGCCGTGACCAGCTCACCGGCGGCGTTCTCTTCGAGCGGGGTGCCGTCCGTCGGCGAGTGGAAGCGCACGGCCGGAGCCTGCCACGGGGCCCGAGCTCACGCTGCGGCGGCGCCGGCGATTTCCTGGGCTTGGGCCCGAAGCGCGGCGAGCGCCGCGTTGTCCAGGCGAAGCCACTCGATGGAGCGGCGAACGCTCGGCACATGCGGCGCGGGACAGAACGGCGGCGCGGGACGGAAGGGCGGCGCAGCCCCGGACTCCACCGCCAGCCACTCGGCGAGCACGAGGCAGGCGTCGACGGGCGTCGCCGGCGCATCGTGGTGGTTGCCAATGACGTCTTCGAGGCGCTCGCCGAGGCCCCAGAGGCTGGCGACGAGGCCCGAGATGGGCTCGTGCACGTCGCGGAGCGCCCCCCACACGCTGTCCAGCGGAGGCCGCTCCGCGTCCGGGAGCTCGCCGAGCACCAGGAGGGCGGCGGCGGCGCCGACCTCGTGCAGGAGGCCGCAGAGGAAGACGTGGTCCGGTTCGACCCGGGCACGCTGGCCAACGGCTCGGCCGAGCGTAGCGACGGCGAGCGAGTGGGCACGAAGCGCCTCCATGGCTTCGCCATAGGCCGGGGAGCGGAAGACCTGCGTGTCGAGGGCCGCGGCCCAGGCCAGCCCCGTGAGGCGACGAAAGCCCAGGCGCCGCGCCGCGTCGTTGAGGCTCCGCGCCGGCACCTTGGTGGCGAAGGCCGGCGACTGTGCGAGACGCATGACCTGCGAGGCGAGCAGCGGGTCGCGCTCGAGGGTGGCGAGCACCGTGGCGATCTCCGTGGTCGGCTCGTCCATCAGCGCGAGGAGCTCGAGGGCCACGGAGGGCATGACCGGCGGCGTGTAGTCGTCGCGGGAGAAGCGCTCCCGGAGCGCGGCCTCGATGGTGGCCTCGGCGTGCGTGAGGGGCGGCCCCGCGTCCGCCACCGCGTCGTCCGCGGCCGGCTCGCCTCCCTGGAGGACGCGCCGAACGTAGTCCGCCACACTCATGGCGACGGAAAACGGCACCCGCGGGAGGCCCTTGAGCTTTCCGCCCGGGCGGGGGCGCTTCGGCCCAGCGGCCGGCGGCCGAGGCTGCGCTCAGCCGAGGCGGAGCGCGTCGGTGAGGCGGAGGGCGACGCAGGCTTGGTTGTAGCCCACGCCGCTGCCCACGAGACACACGAGGTCCCCGGGCTTCGCCGCCCCGGACTCGATGGCGTCGTGGAGCGCCATGGGGATGCACGCGGAGCCCGTGTAGCCGTACTTCTGCATGATCAGGTGCGCCTTCTCCATGGGGAGCTCGAGGCGCGCCATGACCTTCTCGATGGTGCGCCGTCGCACCTGCGTGAAGATGAAGCAGGCGACGTCCTCCTGGAGCGAGAAGCCATCTTGCTCCGCGACCTGGTGCAGCATGGCCGGCCAGCCGCCCTCGTTCACCTCCGGCGGGTAGCTCTGGGTCATGCGCACGTAGTGGCGCCCTTCGCGTAGCCCCTCCGCGTTCGTCGGCTCCACGGTCCCGCCCATCTGGATCTTCCAGTCCTGGGCGTAGTTGCCGTCGGCACGGAAGGCCGCGCTCAAGATGCCCGGCGCGTCGCTCGGCTGAACGATGGCCGCGCCCGCGCCGTCGCCATAGAGGAACGTGAGCGGCTCCATGGGGTCCGCGAGGCGGCGCATCATGTAGGCACCGACCACGAGGATGTTGTTCATCCAGGGCTGGCTCTTGATGAAGCCAGCCGCCGTGGCCGTGGCCGTGGGGAAGGACGAGCACGCGCAGCCCACGTCGAAGGTGCCGGCGTTCTTCGCGCCGAGCTTCCCCTGCAGGATGACGCTCGTGGACGGCGTGATGTGGTCCGGGGAGTCCGTTCCCACGAGGATGAGGTCGATGTCCTCGGGGGAGATGCCCGCCCGCGCGATGGCCTGCCGCGACGCGTGCAACGCGAGGTCGCTCGTGGCCATGTCGTCGGGCGCCGCGAAGCGCGTGAGAATGCCGCTCTTCGGCTCGAGCTTGTCCACGAACTCCGGGTTCACCTCCCGGTAGCGCTCGCGGAGCTCGTCGTTGGTGATCTCGATGGGCGGGACGTAGAGGCCCGTGCTGACGATGGCGGCGTGACGCACTGTGGTTTTTCCTTCGGGCAGTGGGAGCGGCTACCCCGCTGGAGGGAAGCCTGGGCACCGGCGGCGCGGCGACCAGCTAGCGGTCGAGGAAGCTCGTGACGTGATCCGTGAGCTCTGCGGGCCGCTCGAAGGGCACGAGGTGCCCGGTCTGCTGCAGCATCACGAGCTCGGCGCCGGGAATGGCCTGGGCGGCGCGTCGTCCGACGTAGCCGGCGCTCCCTTGCGGCCGAAAGAGCCGGTTGGGCACCAGCGCGTCGTCCTGGCCCATCACGACCAGCGTACGGGCGCGGATCTCCCCGAGCCGGTCGATCACTGGCGCCGCGAGCATGGCGCGCACGCCCGCGGCGAAAGCGTGGGCGTAGCCGTCGAGCTCCGGCCCCTGCAGCGCGAGGCGCCGGGCGACGATCCAGTCGGCCTCGGCGGGCACGCGGTAGAAGGCCATGGCGATCTGCGCGCGCACCTGCCGCGCGCCCTGCCGGCGCACCCAGCCCGCCGTGACCGCCGCCTGCAAGATGCGCCGCTGCGCTCCGTTGAAGCGCTCGATGCCAGCGGGAGACACGAGCACGAGCCGCCGCAGCCGGTCCGGGTGATGGAGCGCGAGCCAGAGCGCGATCTGCGCGCCCATGCTGTGCCCCACGATGTCGGCGCGCTCGATTCCCCTGGCGTCGAGGAGCTTGAGCAGGCGCTCGGCCCAGAAGGGAATCGTGTAGCGGTAGCGGCGCTTGTCGCTCTCGCCGAAACCCGGCAGATCCGGCACGAGCACGCGCCGGCGCACGCCCACGTTCGCGATGGCTTCCCAGCAGCGGACGAAGCTGTGCCCGGAGCTGCCGAGGCCGTGCACGAGCAGCGCCGCCGGCGCCGCGTCTTCATGGAGCTCCCGGTAGGCCACACGGAACGCGCCGAGGCGCAGGACCCGCGCGTCGGGCCACGGATCCCCGGCGCGCGTGGGCCGGCCGCCGAAGGGCGTCGCCGCCTTCGATGGAAAGCGCCCGCCCTCGGGCGCTCCCGTACGCCGGCCGAAGGGCAAGGTCAGCCCATGCCCCCGCCCCCATCGACGTCGATGGTGCGGCCGTTGAAGTAGTCGCACTCGATGATGAACTTCACCGCGAGCCAGAGGTCCTCGGGATGGCCGATGCGACCGACGGGGATGCCGGCGACGAGCGCGTCCTTCGCCTTCTGGTTCATGCCCTGGGTCATGGCCGTCTCGACCATGCCCGGGGCGATGGCGCCGCATCTGATCCCGTAGCGGGCCCACTCACGCATCCAGGTCACCGTGTTCATGGCCATGGCCGCCTTCGAGGCCACGTAGTTCGTCTGCCCGCGGCTGCCATGGCGCGCGATGGAGGAGACGTTGACGACCACGCCCGGCGTGCCGCGCTCGATCATCGAAGCCGCGACCTCGCGCGCCATGAGCGTGGCGCCAATGAGGTTCACGTCGATGACGGCCTCGAGCTGCTCGAGGCTCATTTTGTGAATCTCTCCGGTGCTCCGGCTCTTCTTCACGAGGAGGCCGTCGCGGATGATGCCCGCGTTGTTGATGAGCCCGTTGAGCCCGCCCATGACCTCGGCGGCCCAGGCGACGAAGCTCTCGCACTCCTGCTCGTTGGCGACGTTGAGCGAGCGACGGTGAATGCCCGGCGGGAGCGCTTCGAGGCCCTCGGCGTTCACGTCACCGACGGCCACCTGGGCGCCGGCGGCGTGGAGCTGCTCCGCGAAATGCCGGCCCATCCCCGATGCGCCGCCGGTCACGATGATCTTCATCTCTTCGAGCTTCATCTCGTTCCTCTTTTCGCCGCGGAGGCCTCAGGCCTTCGTCCACCACGGGGTGAGCGGGGGGTCCACGGTGTTTTGCTGCATCTGCGTGATGTGGTCCATGAGCGCCTGCAGAGCCGAAAGCCGACGATCTCCTACGTAGCTCGGGGCCAGGAGCGCCGGCGGGGGCGACGAAAGGAGCCCGCGACGCACTGCGTCAACGGCGGATTTGTGCGCTGCAACAAATCGCTGGACGGGATTACCGTGAGTCCTGGGCGGCCGCAAGGGCGGCCCTGAGATCGGCCAGCTCGCGCCGGAGGTCCGCGATTTCGCCTTCCAGGCGGCCGGAGCCCGAGGCGGGGGAGGCGACGTCGGGCTCCGGCGCCGCGGCCAG